>DATIHV010000103.1:0-3729 GCA_035480295.1 Gammaproteobacteria bacterium | reverse complement strand
GCACCAGCAGCTAAATCATCTAAATTACGTTTTGCCAAGCAACCGTATGGCTCAAATGAACGGACTTTGTAATACACGTCGCCATTATCCGCGGTGTACGCATGCTGCGCGGCAATTAAGCGCTCAATCAAAGCAATCATTTGCGGCATGTACTGCGTTGCGCGCGGCTCTTTATCGGGACGCAATAAGCCTAGATTAGTTTCATCTTCGCGCATGGCAGCGATAAAGCGATCGGTTAACTGTGTTGTAGCTTCATTATTTTCTTGCGCGCGTTTGATAATTTTGTCATCGATGTCTGTAATGTTACGCACAAAGGTCACGTGTTTTGCGCCGTATTTATGTTTCAAATAACGCACAATAACGTCGAAAGCAATAAATGTTCTAGCATGGCCAATATGGCAATAGTCATATACCGTGATCCCGCACACATAGATGCCAATATTCTTTGGATCTATGGGTTTGAATAGCTGTTTTTGCTGACTTTTGGTGTCATAAATAATTAGTTCTGACATTAATAAACCTATTTAGGATTAAATCATGCGGCATAAATGCCATAAGTTTGGCCAACTCTGGCCCGTGCGTGTGACCAGTCAATGCGACTCGTAACGGCATGAACAAATCTTTACCTTTACGCCCCGTTTTGTCTTTCACACAATCCGCCAATTCTTTAAAAGTAATTTGCATATTTTGCTGCACAGCTTCTATTGCAGCAGCAAAAAATTCCGCTCCAGCCTGCCTTAATAGTTCTTTATCCGCTATGGAAAAATCAAGAGTGGGCGCCGCCACGGCGCTAACCCATAGCCGTGCATCACTTGGCATCAAAATATTGTCGCGCACCAGTTCAGCAAATTCATTTAAGCGATCTTTAGGAATTGCATCCTTAGCAAATGGCGCAATAAGTGCAATTATTTCTTCTAGCGAGCAGCCCATCACGGCCTCTTTTTGCCAATGCCGCAAATGCGACACGTCGTGACGTGCTGGTGAAGTGCTAATATGCTGCAGCGCAAATTCGTCTGCAAGTTGCTCCAAACTCATAAACGCATTGTTGGCATAATAATGACCCAAACGCGCTAAATAATTTGCTACCGCTAATGGATGATAACCTTGTGCGCGCAAATCACGTACTGCTTCGCTGCCATTGCGTTTCGACAGTGGCGCACCATCTGTGCCATTGATCATGGCAAAATGGCCATATTGCGGATGTGGCAGCTTTAATGCGTTTAAGATCATAATTTGCCGCGGAGTATTAGTGAGGTGATCATCACCACGTAATGCATGCGTAACTTCCATGGTTGCATCATCTATAGCATTACAAAACATAAATGACGCACTGCCGTCATTACGGCGAATAATAAAATCACCAATGTCATTGCCAGCAAAACGTTGTGGGCCTTTCACTAAATCCACAAACTCTATCATTGTATCGCGCGGCACGTGAAAGCGCAGTGTTGCAGGCACACCCGCTTGCAGTTTTTTTTGTACTTCTTCTTTTGATAAATTTCTGCAAGTACCTGGATAACGTGGTGGCTGTCCCGCAGCCATTTGCACCTTACGCGTTATGCTTAAGGTTTCTTCGGTGCAAAAACATGGGTAAGCAAGATCTTGATCTTCTAATTGTTTGTAATATTGATCATAAATCGCACTGCGTTCAGATTGTAAATAAGGACCTTCATGCCATTGCAGATTTAGCCATTGCAAATCTGCGAGCAAATCATCTTGATATTCCCGCTTGGAACGCACAAGATCGGTGTCCTCAATACGCAATAAGAATGTATATTTTTGCTTTTGAGCAAATAAGAAATTAAATAAAGCGGTACGCGCATTACCAAAATGCATCCAGCCGGTTGGACTAGGGGCAAAACGTGTTTTCATGGCTTTTGAGACTTAAAAGCATAATTTTACCTAAATTGACTCAGAACAGCAAACCATGGTTTAGGTGGCGCCCTCAGGAGCCTTATGCTACTCTAGGACAGGCTGTTAATGGTATCAATGTAAGGAGTAAAATATGCCAATTGTAATTTTGAAAACCAACATAGAAGTGAATGGATCTCGCGATATCAAAATTGAATTAGACGAAAAAGCTGCACCGATAACGGTGCAAAATTTTCTTAACTATGTAGAATCTGGTCATTACAACGGTACCATTTTTCACCGGGTTATTCCTGGTTTTATGATCCAGGGTGGTGGGTTGGATGCGAACATGACGGCAAAAGACGATTTGGCGAGGCCAATTGCCAATGAAGCTAATAATGGCCTAAAAAATCAACTTTTCACTGTTGCCATGGCACGTACAAGTGACCCAGACTCAGCAACCTCACAGTTTTTTATTAATGTAGTGGATAATAATTTCTTGGATTACACAGCACCTACTCTACAAGGTTGGGGTTATTGTGTATTCGGCAAGGTGATTGAGGGTCAGGAAATAGTAATGGCAATCAGCCACGTCAATACTATAAATCATCCTACTGGTCATCAAAACGTACCAGAGCGACCAATTGTAATAGAGTCCGCTACTGTAGAGCTGGAACTAGAGCAAAAAGCTACAAGCAGTATGGCGAAACTTTAATGACCACCTATTTTATATCAGACATCCATTTGCATGCCGAGTCTAAAGCTCAGCAAAAATTGCTACTAGAATTTTTGCAAACGCGTGGCAAAACTGCGGATGCTGTATATATTTTGGGCGATTTATTTGCTATATGGCTCGGTGATGATTTGCACGAGCCATATAGTGTTGCACTTATTAATACATTACAAGACTTGGCTGCGCACAAAGTACCGTTGTACTTTATGCGCGGCAATCGCGATTTTTTAATTGGTAAAAGATTTTGTAGAGAAAGCGGCTGCAAACTGTTACAAGATCCATGCACAATTGATCTCTACGGTCAAAAAGTATTATTAACCCATGGCGATCAACTCTGCACATTAGACGCCAGCTATCAAAAATTTAGACGCATTGTGCAAAATCCAATTTTGAAGAATATATTTTTGTTATTACCCATTAGGATACGTAAAAAACTTGGCGCGTGGATCAAGAGCAAGTCACACCGCCCTAAAGATCCAGTTACTTACGATGTAGCGCAAAGTACCGTCAATGAATGGTTTATACAACATAACGTTAAAACCATGATCCATGGTCATACACATATGCCGGCGATACATGACGTTGCTGGAACCAAGCGCTTAGTGTTAGGGGATTGGACGCCATCTAGCGCTAAAATATTAGTAGCTACTAACAATGAATTAATGCTGGAGGATCTTAGCTCCAAGCAGGATCAGGTACGAACCTATCTCCGTAGCGCACAGCTAAATTATCCAAGCGTTCTTTAATGTTAGCTTTTTGTTGTTCTGCTGCATACGTCATAGGCCCGCCGCGAAATGGCGCAAAGCCCGTACCAAAAATCATGCCGGCATCAACTAAGTCTGCATCTGCAACTACGCCTTCACGCAAGCATGTGGCTGCTTCATTCACTAGCCGCATGATCAAACGATCTGTTATGTCATCAGGAAATCTTTCTGCGGAACTGATCTTTGGTTTGGACGGTTTACCAGCATGCCAAGTGTAAAAACCGGCGCCACTTTTTTTGCCCAGCTTGCCTGCTTGCACTAGGTTATTCACGCTAGGAAACCCTGCTTGTCCCATACTTTTAGCACTCGCTACACAAATATCTAGCCCGATGGTGTCCATCAGTTCAATTGGCCCCATAGGCATACCAAAATCGGTGGCGG
>DATIHV010000102.1:0-1558 GCA_035480295.1 Gammaproteobacteria bacterium | reverse complement strand
GTTATACTGCACATAGACCCTAGCTGGATTTATACATGCGTCGTATATATGAGCCCTTAATTGCCCGAGACCTAGACAAGAAAATGGTCTTTCTTGGTGGTCCTAGGCAGGTTGGCAAAACAACTCTTAGCAAGAGTTTGGGCGCCGATTTAATAGCGCCTGCGGCTTTTCAATATTTAAATTGGGATGTGGATGAGGATCGCAATGTTATTATTAATAAGCTATGGCATAAACACGTCAAATTAGTCATTTTTGATGAATTGCATAAATTTAAGCGTTGGAAACAATGGATCAAAGGCATTTATGATTCAAATATTGCGAAACAAGAATTTCTTGTAACAGGCTCTGCACGTTTAGATATCTATAAAAAAGGTGGAGATTCTTTGATGGGACGTTACCATTATTGGCGCATGCACCCAATCACTATTGATGAATTACCAGATGCTGTAAGTTATAGTGAAGGGCTTGATCGCTTGATGAAAATTGGTGGATTCCCAGAGCCGTTTCTGCAGAATGATGAACGTGAAGCTAGACGTTGGCGTAAGGAGCGTTTTGATAAAATATTACGTGAGGATGTACGTGATATAGCTGATGTGCGAAATTTAAGCTTGTTGCGTTTATTTGTAGATGCCTTACGAAGACGTGTAAGCCATGAAGTGGTTGTTTCAAATTTAGCCGGTGACTTACAAATTTCTCCGACTACAGCGCAAGCATGGCTGATTTTAATTCAGAATATGTATGTTGCATTTGCAATATATCCACTGACTACCAATATTCCGCGCGCTATTCAAAAACCGCCAAAAGTATTTTTCTATGATAATGCTGACGTATTGGATGATCATGGTGCTCGTTTGGAAAACCTAGTTGCAACGACTTTGCTGAAACGCCTGCAATTTCTTGAAGATTATCATGGGTATGAATGTGAATTGCGCTACATTCGTGATAAAGACGATCGTGAGGTTGATTTTGTTACCATTATAAATGGAGAAATATGTGATTTAATAGAAGTTAAAAGCGCAGATCAACATATTTCAAAGGGTTTGCGCTACTATGCGGAACGCTTACAGCCGAAAAATGCTGTACAAATCGTCGGAAATCTTGGCAATGGGTTTACTAAAGATAACATAATGGTTGTAAACCCAATCGAATACTTTACCAAGATAGCCCCGGCCCCATGGATTGAGCTCGATACTTAACATGGCGGAGAGAGAGGGATTCGAACCCTCGATACGTTTTACCGTATACACACTTTCCAGGCGTGCGCCTTCAGCCGCTCGGCCACCTCTCCAATTTACAAATTACTATATCTTTCTAGGCCCTATCTGCGCCTTCTTGCTGCGCTACGCATTCCATGCTCCGCTTGCAAGCCTGCCCTTTGCATCCCTGCAAAGGGCGCTCGCAGGCAAAATGCTTTGCATTTTGTGATTCCTGTTCGCCCGCTGTATCTATCCAATGGGTCCTGGATTGTAGCAAACTCATGATGGGAACGGCAATAGCATGCCTAGGTCTCTGACTTAATTAACCATGGGGCTGGGGCTATCTTGGTAAAGTATTCGAT
>DATIHV010000101.1:0-6569 GCA_035480295.1 Gammaproteobacteria bacterium | reverse complement strand
AACAATATGACTAAATTTTAAGTTTGTCAAAAGCATTGACGAAATTAAGGAAAATCGTCATTCTAGCAACATATGAAGATCCACGAGTTACACTACATTGTTTTAGCAGAAGCGATTTGCTTGTCGCTAATAATCGCAATTGTCATAAGCGCATTTAAACGCTGGAAAAAAGCGGTCATAGCATGTTCAATTCTGGCCACCATCGCTTTTTATAGTGCCTGGAGCACTGTGATGGCCACTGGCTCGGTGTTAGTATTCGGATCGGCCTCTACCCTGTTATGGTGGCAACAAGGCCCTAAAAGCAATCAACCGCACAGCAACCATATAAAGATCTTACAGCGCATCTTGTGGGGCCTATTGGCTGCTGGAGTTGCGACATTAATCATCAACAATATCCGCAATATTATTTCATATTTAGGCTAAGGTCATAGATATCAAAGTGCCTTGCTAACTGCTTAAAATCGTCCATATTTATATTCACAGTATTCATTTTTAAACCTGGCAGCGGGAAGCTGAAAAAAATATAAAGGGGATCTGCATGGGTAGCTCGATTAACAAAGATAATTCTGTACAACACATCATTGAAAAACAGCGTTTATTAATCGAAGAACACAATAAAGATCTTATAAATCTGCATAAAAAATTGGCTGAATATGAGCACACGATTACGGAAAAAGATTTCTATCTAGCAAAACTAGAAATGGATCTGGAACATGCGATTGGTCAGTGCAAAAAGATCGCTGCGGCGAAGTATCATGAGCAGCCTAATTGGATCGTACAGCAAGAGCCCGGGCTAGATAACAAATAGATCACATATTCGATAACCAGTAACAAACACCTGTTACTATGATAGCTATAATGATTATGGCTGCTATGGCATCAACGGTATCGTCTTGCATCTAATGTCCTCTTATCAATACATTTCGCTAGGCCACGGCCTAGTAGAAATGCTATTCTGTTTCCCAGTCTTTCATGCGCGCCTGTAGTCGCAGCATCGCTTGGCTATGAATTTGGCTGACGCGAGATTCACTCACACCAAGCACTTCGCCTACTTCGCGTAAATTTAATTCTTCATCATAATACAGGGCTAACACTAATCTTTCACGCTCCGGCAGGCCGGAAATACCTTTGGCCAGCGCCTTATGGAAATCAGCTTTTTGCAAACCATCAAGCGGGCTAGGAAAATATCCAGCAATCCCTTCCGGAATTAAATCTTCGGTTACACCTACATCATCAAATCCAAATATGCGCGTGCCAACCGAATCTTGCAACATTTTGTGATAATCTTCCAAAGATACTTCGAGTTCCTGAGCAACTTCATAATCTTTGGCATCTCGACCTACAAGGTTTTCAATTTTACGAATAGCGTGAGTGATTTTACGGGTGTTGCGGTGCACTGATCTAGGTGCCCAATCGCCTTTACGAATTTCATCTAACATTGAGCCGCGGATTCTGATACCAGAGTATGTTTCAAAACTTGCGCCTTTAGTATCGTCATAGTTCTTGGAGGCTTCGAGCAAACCAATCATTCCGGCTTGAATTAAATCTTCGATTTGCACGCTGGGTGGTAAACGACCTTTTAAATGATGCGCAATACGTTTTACTAAGCCAGCATGATTTTTCACTAGCTCATGCGCTACCTTGGTTTCCTCGTCGGTGTACATTGCCCAACCATTTGTTATTGTTGTCATATGTGGTCATCCGTAAATAGCTCTATGCTATATACACTGCAAAAATCATACCAACTGCATGGACTTAAAAAGCCTTAAGAAACGCTAAACAACTCATCTAATTTTGTTATAACTAATATTTTTTTTACATCGGGGTTACAATTTATGACACTAATGTCAGCATTATCACCACCTGAATAATCACGTAATGCCAAAAGCATGCCCAAAGCCGAGCTATCTAAATACTCTGATTCTTTTAGGTCAATGATATATTTGTTAGGTTTTGGCAGTACTTTTTCGTAGGCGCTACGGAAATTTTGCAGAGCAGCAAAATCAAATCGACCTTGTACGGAAATAGTTAATAATGTACCGTCATTAGAAAGATTTGATGTTATAGCCATATAAAAAAACCATGATTTCCTATAAATACAGTATTTAGCATAGACCATATAGTAAATGCGTGCATGGCACATTACTCTGTGATTTAAGCGCTAAAAAACAAAAACCCGGACATTGGAATATGATCCGGGTTTTGTCTTTTAAGGATTTAGATCTACAGCGCCATTTCTTTTAACGCTTTAAGAGGTGTAACGCGTACTTTACGTGAAGCAGGTTTTGCTTTGAAAGTAGTTGGTTCACCGGTGAAAGGATTAATACCTTTGCGCGCTTTTTTCGCAGGTACGTTTTTCACTTTCATCTTTAGCATGCCAGGTAATGTAAATTGGCCTGGGCCGCCACGCTTTAAGTGCCCTTCTACAACCACTGTTAGCTCGGTTAATACTGCACCAACATCTTTACGCGGTAAACCGGTACGTTCAGATATTGTTGTGAGCAATGTGCCCTTTGTATAAACCTTTGATACCCTGCTTAAAGGACCGGACATAGAAGCACTTGCAGAAGCTTTCTTCTTGCGTGAGCCTTTTTTCGCGGTTGATTTTCTTGCAGTTGATTTACGTTTAGTTGTACTACGTTTCGCTGTACTACGTCTCTTGGTCGATTTGGCCTTCTTTGCGCCTTTTTTCCTAGCAGCCATAAAGTAACTCCATTGTTCTAGATAACTATTACGATATAATAGCAAAAAAATTACACTTTGAAAGTATTTAGCTAATTTATTTGCAAATTTTTGTTAAACACCTTAATTTTTTTGTAGTTTTGCATGCTTACTCTTTGCGACTGCTTCAGCAATTTTGTTGCGTAAAACAGTTTCTACCTGGGTGTTACGTAAATCGGGTGTAATCTGTTGCAAAATCTGCTGCCAATAACCAATAGCCACAGCATATTCGGCTGTGTTGTACGCGTGAACAGCCAGTAAGTTCAAAGCGGTAACTTGTAGCGGAATCGCTTTTAACACTGCATTTAACAGTGTTTTTGTGCTTGGATCTAAAACACCCTGCTGTGCTTGCGATTGGATTTGTGCAAAGTTTAAAATTAAGGCAACGTTGTTAGCGTCAAGTTGCAAATCAAATTGGTGCCTAACCAGCTCGCGCTGCAGCCTAGCATATAACGGGCGCATTTGTTGCGCGCTTAGTTGTTTTGCTATGCTATCAGCTGAATAATATGCACGCATCTGCACAGCCGAACCTAAATTATTATATATGTAAAAACTAGATGTTATTAGCAGTGAGACTAACAAGCCAGAAGCAGTAATTTGCGTACGCCTGCATAGTTGTGCCGTATCTGTTAACCACACTGGTGGCACAATGAACAACGCGGCGCACGCTAACAGCAACGCTAGCGCGCTCCAAAATACGCATATGATTAACATGCATACTTACTCACGCCTGCTTTTTTTGGCTAAGAAACGCTTTGCAAACAGTAAAGCGGCACCTAACATGAAGATCGGCCCCAACCATAAAAGAAGTGTACTTAGTCCCCACGCTGGCATAAATGAAACTTGAGCGCCGTAATCTTGGCGCAACGAACTTAATATCTGTTGATCAGTCATGTCGGTATCCAACATGTTATAAAGCTTTTCACGTAAAAAGCCTGAATGTTGGCTATTAGAATCAAATATAGATGTGTTTTGACATACAGAACAACGAATTTGTTTGCTTAACTTAACAAAGCGTTGCTCTTCTTGCGGCGATTTAAATGCGAAATTTGGTTCTATTGCAAAGGCTAATTGGGCGATACACAAACAAATTAACGCCATAAAAATCAAGCGTGCTTCGAGCATAAAATGTAACCTTAACTAATGACGGATCGCCATTTTAATATGTAACAACTCACAGTTGCAACGATCGTGCGTTAAATTAGCAATATATTTGCAGACGTATTACGCATATGTTTTATTATCGGTCACGCATTTGCGTCGTAAAACTCCACAACCGGCACCCAAAGCCATGATAATTGCGCCCAACCAAATCCAGCGCACAAAGGGTTTATAGTAAACACGCACCGACCAAGTGTTCTGATCTATTTGCTGACCTAGCGCAATATAAATATCCTGCAACAAGCCTGGCAAAATCGCCGTTTCGCTCATGGCAGTTTCTTGTATTAAGTAAATTCGCTTTTCTGGGTACAAAGTTGCTAATGGCTTATTATGTTTACTAATTGCAAAATCGCCTTTAAAGCCAATGTAGTTTGGCCCATCAAGCGCAGAGATATTTTTAAACGCTACAGCGTAGTTCGCAATCTGGATTTGATCTCCCACCTGCATGCGTAAATCTCTTTCAATTTCATATGCAGGAGTAATACTAACACCAGCAATTGTTACTGCTAAACCAATGTGCGCCAAAGACATTGCAACATTACGCGTGTTGAAACTTATAATAAAAATTGCAATGGCTAACATTAAACCAATGAACGCTGTGAGTTTAATTGCAGCAAAAGCTGTGTACAATACGGCAAGCGCAAGCAATGCCGCAACAACTAACGTCAGCATCAGCTTACGTTTGGATTCGGTTAAACCGTAAATCATTATGACAAACAACAAGCACATCAGTGGGGCAAATACTTTATTAAAATATGGATAGCCTACGGAAATAGTTGCGTCGTATAACCATTCGTGCAGCAATGGATACATAGTACCTAACAACACGCTGCAGCCAGCAACCAGTAGCACAACATTATTAAACAATATTAACTTGCTAGTTTTATTCAATTCTGCTTCTGAAGGTACTTGCAACCTCCATGCTCGTAGTACATACAAAGCGAAGGCACTGCCAATTACGATGCTCAGAAACAATAAGATGTACATGCCACGTTTGGGATCTTTAGCAAACGCATGCACCGAGATAATTGATCCCGACCGCACTAAAAATGTGCCTAATAAACTCAATGCAAATGTTACTATGCACAAAAAAATCGCCAAACGTAACAATTGACCATTGCGCTTTGCAACTGCCAAACAATGCACTAATGCAGTAGCAGTCAGCCACGGCATGAACGAGGCGTTTTCAACTGGATCCCAAAACCACCAACCACCCCAGCCTAGTTCGTAATACGCCCACCAACTACCTAGCGCAATGCCTAAAGTTAAAAACATCCATGCGGCTAGTGCCCACGGCTGCACTATGCGTGCCCAGGTTTGATCCACTTTACCATTTAGTAATGCTGCGATCGCAAATGCAAACGGTACGGTGCAACCCACGTAACCCATGTACAAAATGGGCGGATGAATGATCATGCCAAAATCTTGCAACAACGGATTCAAGTCATTACCATCTAACGGGATATTGGCAAAAGTGCGCAGAAAGGGATTAGATAAATATAATAATATGCTGAGAAAACCAATGTTCACGGCAGAAAAAACCACCAGCACATGATTGGCAAACTTAAGTGGCCAGGTTCTAGAGCAGATCGCAATTGCTAACGACCATAAACTAAGAATCAACGTCCACAATAACAATGAACCTTCATGCGCGCCCCACAGTGCGGTAAATTTATAATAAAACGGCAAAGTTGAATTTGAATTGCGTGCAACGTATGCAACAGTAAAGTCGTCACGCAGAAACGCAATTATTAATATACAGAACGCCAAGCATATAAAGAATGATTGTCCAAGGCTCATAGGGCGCATGATATTCACGTTGGACAATTTGCTGCTGTAGGCACATACCTGCAACAACGCCATGCACAGTGCGATGATTACACAAAAGTGACCGATTTCTACTAGCACGGTCTTCGCCTGCTATGGCATATAGTTTTCATCATGCTTCGCTAGAATTTGATCGGCAATAAAGATTTTTTGATCATTAAGTTTCCCGGCGGCTACAACGCCCTGCCCTTCTTTAAAAAGATCTGGTAACACGCCGGTATAGAGAACTTGCAAATCCTGTTTGTAGTCTGTCATGGCAAAATTTACAGTTAATCCTTCAAGTTGACGCACGCTTCCCTTGCGAACCATGCCACCAACGCGGATCCGCTGCCTTGGCAATTGGACTTGTGCAAATATTTCTGCAGGTTTGTAAAACAAGTTAATGTTTTGTCGCAACGCGTACAAAATTAACGCACTCGCAGCACCAGCACCCAACATAACAATTAATAACAACAATAATCTACGTTTACGTCTGCTGGTCACTGTTTGACCCAGACCATAAATCTTGTTTTAACTTATTTTGGATCGCCAGATTTTTCTTTAAAGCTGCAAACACTTGCCAGCTTATTAATGTGAGCAACAAAATATAGCTTGGCCAAACATAGACTCCATAACCACCCATATTACATAACTGAAGTAAATGTTTAAGCATTGCCAGTTTGCTCCTCTAATAATGTTTTGACCCATTTGCTGCCACGCTCACGCCAAAGTATTTCATACCGCGCTTTGATACATACAATCACTATGTATAGCATGTACATTGCAACTAGTACACTCAGCAACGGATACAACATGGCATTGTCTATCGCAGGCTTTGCGAAGCGCGAAATACTTGCACCTTGATGTAAGGTGTTCCACCA
>DATIHV010000100.1:0-7478 GCA_035480295.1 Gammaproteobacteria bacterium | reverse complement strand
ACCCTTGAAAAACTAACGGCCATACCATCCAAAGTAAATCTGCCTCTAATGTATAATACGTTTGCACATAATTTCCGAACATGCTTAAGGCGATGCCAATAAGCACAATATATCTTGGATGCATAATACTCATTAATTTTGGAACAAATAGCATTGAAAACATGCTTGCCAAACCGCGCGGCACCATTGCTAAGCCAATTGTAAACTCTGGATAATAAAATAAATTGTTAAGCATTATTGGTTGCAACACCATAGCACCATATAGCCCCATAATTAGAAATGCTATTATTATGCTGGCAGCATAAAAATTTCGATTTGTTAGTACTTCAACGTTGAATATAGGATTTTTAGCAAAGTATTTGCTATATACTGCGAAGCTAGACAATCCCAAGAACGCTAAAACTGCAGTCGCACAAATCACGTTTGATTCAAACCAATTATCTTGGTTACCGCGATCAAGCGTAAACTGCAACATACCTATGCCTAGCGCTAATAATCCAAAGCCAAACCAATCTAGGCTTCGTTCTTTAATTTCAGTTTCATCGATATAAAATATTGCCAGAATAATAGTAACAATACCTACTGGTACGTTTACGTAGAAATTCCAACGCCAAGTCATATATTCCGCAAAATACCCGCCTAAAGTTGGGCCAAGCACCGGTCCAAGCATTACGCCCATACCCCATATTGCCATCGCCCTACCACGCTCTTCTGGTGGATATGTATGTGCCAAAATAGCCTGAGACAAAGGCACCAGGCTTGCGCCAAATACGCCTTGCAATAATCTAAAGGCCACCAGCTCCGAGAGATTTTGTGATAAGCCGCAAAACATAGATGCAATCGTAAAACCAATCATTGATCCAAGTAGATATTTTTTGCGGCCAATTTTATCTGATATATAACCTGTTAATGGCATAAAAATAGCTGAGGCTACAATATAGCTGGTGAGAACCCAAGCAATTTCATCGGGTGATGCGTTAAGCGCGCCTTGCATATCAGGAAGCGCAACGTTTACAATTGTTGTATCTAACACTTGCATAATTGTTGCGCTCATAACTACAAAAGTTATTATGTATTTATGTGATGAGGCTTGTTCTTGTATTGTAGCCATGCTATTTCACCTTTACACGCACTGTAGCACTAGTGCCAATTCGTAACGGAAAATCATCTTCTAAAGGGTTAACTAAAATTCGCACCGGTACACGTTGCGTTACTTTTACCCAATTTCCGGTAGCGTTTTGTGGCGGTAACAACGAAAATACTGTACCTGTAGCACCGCTAATACTAAGTACTTCACCGGTGAATGTTTTATTTGGATACATATCTACTCTAATTGAAACTGATTGCCCGATGCGTATATCTTCTAGCTGCGTTTCTTTAAAATTAGCATCGATCCAAAATTCTTTATCTTCAATTAACGCAAACTGTGGTTTGCCAGCACTAACAAGTTGCCCAGAAATCAGCGTGCAATTGCTAACTTGTCCAGAAAACGGTGCATAAATTTTAGTATAACTTAGATTTACTTTTGCATATTGCAAATTTGCCGTAGCAATTCGTATTTGTTCATTTTGATCTCCCATGCTGCCTAAACGGATCTGTGCATCTTCTAATCTAGATTTTGCTACAAGCATATTTTGCTCAGCGGTTTTTAATCGTGATTCTGCATCATCTTTGTCCTGCGGCGACAACACACTTTTAGCGACCAGATCAAAAATTCTTTGCACTGATACTTGCGCGTCGCGTAGATCTGATTTACGCAATTCAACATTTGCTTCCGATTGATGTACATATGCCGCTGCTTCGCGTACTTCATTACCCATTAAATCTAATTGTGCTTGTGCTTTGTTTACCGCAATCTGGAAAGGTGCTGCCTCTATTTCAAAAAGCAGATCCCCTGCCTGCACATGTTGATTATTGGTTACATGTACCCGTACTGCGACCCCAGAAACTTGCGATGCTACAGAAACGTAGTTCGCTCCAACATAGGCGTCGTCGGTATAAACATATGGCCGGAAGAAAATGAAGTAGATAATAAATGAGCAGAGGCCTACAGCGATACATATTATGACGCTGAACAAAAGACGGCCTCTGGCATTATTTAGTTTGCTCATCAACTAATCTTAGACGATTTTATATTCCTTTATATATGAGCGTGCATAGATTGCATTATGGCTATACAAATGTACAAAGTGTAAACTAAACTAATATAGTTAACTCTCAACTTACGGGCGTTCTATGGATGCAAATCATTTTGGCAGGCTAAGACGTACTTTTTGGCCTATTCACAATTATGAGTTGAAGAAGCTCCTGCCAATGCTATTCATGTTCTTTTTTATTTCGTTCAATTACAGCGTGGTGCGCAACATCAAAGACGCACTGATCGTAACGGCACCAGGTTCTGGCGCAGAAACCATTCCGTATTTGAAGGTGTGGGGCGTGATACCCGCCGCGGTTATTTTTATGCTAATTTACGCTAAATTAAGCAATATTTTGAGCAAACCTAAGCTTTTCTATGCTTCCGTAATCCCATTTATTTTGTTTTTTATCTTGTTTGACCTTGTACTATATCCAATGCAAGATACACTGCACCCACATACTTTAGCCGCAAAATGGCAGGCAGACGCGCCGGGTGGATTTTATTATTTCATTGCCATGTTTAGAAACTGGAGTTTTTCGCTGTTCTATATTTTAGCGGAGCTATGGGGCAGCGTGGTGTTATCGCTACTCTTCTGGGGTTTTGCGAATGATACAACTGCAATTGAAGAATCAAAACGTTTTTATGCCCTATTCGGCATAGGCGCAAATTTAGCGTTAGAAGTATCTGGACTCGCTACCGGCTATTTTGCACGCGTACAAGATAACGTTGCACCAGGTGTTGATCCTATGCAATATACATTAAATGGCTTGATAGGCACGTTTGTGGTGTGCGGCATTTTAATTATGATTATCTATTGGTGGATTAATAAGTATGTTTTAACCGACGCACGGTTTTATGATCCGACGAAGATTAAGCAAAAAGACGCTAAACCAAAGATGTCGCTTGGGGAAAGTTTCAAGTTCTTAACACATTCTAAATATATGCTATACATCGCAATATTGGTTGTTGCCTATGGTATATCAATCAATTTGATAGAAGTTACCTGGAAAAGCCAAGTACGCTTGCAATATCCGAGTATGAACGAATATTTACAGTTTATGGGTAGTTATAACCGCTGTGTGGCTTGGACTACTATATTCATGATGTTATTCGTCACTGGCAACGTATTACGCATTTTTGGATGGCGTACTGCAGCTTTGATAACCCCAACCATATTATTAGTCACCGGCATCATGTTCTTTGCATTGGTTATGTACATGGACAAAGCTCAACCTATGGTAGAATATTTAGCAATAACACCACTGTACGCAGCCGTACTAGTCGGGTTAGCACAGAATGTCGTCAGCAAATCCGCCAAATATGCGTTATTTGATCCAACTAAGGAAATGACGTATATCCCCTTAGATCAAGAATCTAAAGTGAAAGGCAAGGCTGCAATCGACGTTGTAGGATCACGCTTAGGTAAAGCAGGTGGATCTTTGTTACAGCAAGGTCTGTTTTTTATAGGGCCATTGTCTGTTATTACACCCTACATTGCTGCAGTAATATTTGTAATAATCGTTGGCTGGATGGTTGCTGCATATAAGCTTGGCCATGAATTTGCCGTCAAGTCCCGTTTACCTGACTCCTAAAGCGAAAAAGGCCGCTTTAAGCGGCCTTTATGCACTCTGGCAAGAGCTATTTCTTAAAACACAAACTTGGTAAATTCTACATTGTTTTGCACGCTCATACGCTTCGCTTTGTGATGTCTGGAAATATTATCAATATTTTCTACCACCACTATACTAACTGCACAAAAAATTGACACTACACATAATGCTATAAATACTGAAAGAGTCATAGAAAGTCTGTCGCCCTCTTGACGTTGATTGTTGCCCCGCATGATCCTGTCCTTATTTTATTTTGGTTTATTTTAATTATTGCATAATTAATTTGACCCAGATCCTTAAGCAAATAAAAAAAGGCAAATATCTTAGTATGTGATCAGTTAAACACCATTCACGTGTAAATATCCTAAATTTATGGAGCTGTAAGCCGATATAACTGTGGAGTAGCACAGTAAGATGTCGTACCAATAATAATACAGAGCAATTGCTATATGCCACAGAAAAACCTAGAAACCTACGTAGGCCTTTTAACGCAGAAAAGTATCGTCTTTACTATTCTTATTGCCAGTATCATGTTGCTAATTTTTGTTACCGATTTGCAATTTACTACCGAGCTATACATCGGTGTTCTATATATCATCGTCGTAATGCTCTCGCTATGGCTACCAGGCACCGGTTATACCCTGACTTTTGCATCCTGCAGCACGTTGCTAGCCATGTGCGGGTATTTTCGGTCAATTTATAACATTTCTCCCGGTACGTATTTTCATTTGGCAAATATTATAAACCTATTTATGACCATATCTGTAATATGGATTACGACTGTAATTTCCATGTACATTAAGCGCATGAGCTTGGCGCTCACAAAAAGCGATACAGTTTATAAAGCAATTTTGGATACGTCAATCGATCCAATTTTTATTATCAATAATAACGGTGTGATCGAATCGGTGAGTAAAACCATAGAATCTTGCCTAGGTTGGGAGCCAAGAGATATCAAAGGCAAGAAATTCTGCTCTTTACTGAGCAATGATTACAAAGATAGATTTGAAAACCTACTTGTAAAACACGATAACATTGAACATTCCCCATTAGTAGGGCATATCACAGAAGCTGTGGCGATTCATCGCATACGCAAAGATTTTCCATGTGAAATTTCAATTAACTATATAGGTATCCCAGAAATCAAAGAATCGTTTTTCACAATTGCTATGCGCGATATAAGTATGCGTAAAGCTTACGAAGAAAAGCTCGGTTGGATGTCATCACACGATGAACTTACAAAAATTTATAATCGTCGCTACTTTAACGAGCAAATTGATAAAGAATGGAAACGTATGTTACGCCACCATGAAAATTTATCTTTGATAATATTAGATGTTGATTATTTTAAGCATTATAATGATTCATTAGGTCATCAAGCCGGCGATTTATGTTTGGCGAAAATCGCAAATTGCTTGGCTGACTCTAGTCGTCGCGCTGGAGATCTGGTTGCACGTTACGGTGGCGAAGAATTTACTGTGCTATTACCTGGCACTGACTTGCAGGGAGCACAACAAGTTGCGAACAACATTAAAAATCTCGTATCTAATCTTAACCTAACACATCCAAATTCTGACGTGGCCAAAAAAGTTACAGTGAGCATGGGTGTTGCCTGTATGGTGCCGTTAATGGGTTGCAGTTATGAGCGCTTAATTCGTTTCGCAGATCAAGCATTATACGAGGCCAAACATGGTGGCCGCAACAAAATCTGCATCTACCAAGACTAGTTTCTAGACTTGGCCAATCTTCCAAATTAGAGTAAAATCTCTTTATATCTCTCATAAAAAAATATGCCAACTGACTGAAATAAACAAGGTGCATCATGTCTTTGATCAGCTATAAAAACCATGAACTTTACATAGAAGAAATGCCGTTGCAACGCATAGCAGATGAATATGGCACCCCTTGTTACGTGTATTCTAAGCAAACCATAGCAACAAATTGGCATGCCTATTACGACGCACTACAACAAAGCGGACACGCCTTCAAAATTAATTACGCGGTAAAAGCCAATTCCAATATAAATATATTAAAGCTATTGGCACAAATGGGTGCGGGGTTTGATGTGGTTTCCGGTGGCGAAATTGAACGCGTGCTAGCATGTGGTGCAAAAGCTAAAGACATAGTTTTTGCTGGCGTTGGTAAAACTAGCGCGGAAATCGCGCGCGCACTGGACTTAGGTATTTATAGTTTTCATATAGAATCCGAAGCAGAATTATTGCGCATCAATGATATTGCACAGACAAAAAACAAGATCGCGCCAATTGCCTTTAGAGTTAATCCCAATGTTGCCGCGAATACGCACGCTTATATCTCAACCGGAACTAAAGAAAATAAATTTGGCGTTGATTACACTAAAGCAATAGATCTGTATCTATTAGCCAAAAGTTTAAGCAATATCAAAATCATAGGCATCACTAGCCATATCGGTTCGCAAATTACTAGCATGGATCCGTTTTTAAGCGCTATAGATCAGTTATTGGTTATTATTGAACAATTGCAACAGCATGGCATAATCTTAGAATATATTGATATAGGCGGGGGCTTAGGCATACGTTATAAAGATGAAACTCCCCCTACTCCGCAAGAATATGTCAGCGCAGTTTGTAATAAACTAAAAGATTCTAAATTAGAAATTCACATTGAGCCAGGCCGATCTATAGTCGCGAATGCAGGTTTGCTGTTAACTACGGTAGAATATCTTAAGACCACCGGCAGCAATCATTTTGCCATTGTTGATGCTGCTATGAACGACTTAATGCGTCCGGCCTTGTATCAAAGTTATCACGACATTGTTGCGGTGCATGAATCACAGCAATCATTGCCAGAAAAATATGCACAAGGCTTTGCCATTGTTGGTCCAATTTGCGAATCAGGTGATTTCTTTGCGTTGCAAATCAAACGCCTATTAAATATTAAGAGCGGCGATTTATTAGCCATTAAGGATTGCGGCGCTTATGGATTTAGCATGAGTTCAAATTATAATACCCGTCCACGTTGTGCAGAAGTTTTAGTCAATGGTACGCAAGCCACATTAATTCGCCGCCGCGAAACTCTAGAACAATTATTAGAAAATGAGCAACCACATGATAAATACGCCATTAGCAGCTAAAATGCGTCCAGCTAGTCTAGAGGGATTTGTTGGACAAAAACATATCCTAGCGCCAGGCATGCCATTGTATGAATTAATTAAACAAGGCAATCCACATTCAATGATTCTATGGGGACCGCCTGGTGTTGGCAAAACCACCATTGCGCAAATAATTGCGAAAATGGTGGATGCACAATTCATTAGTATTTCTGCGGTAATGTCTGGAGTACAAGAAATTCGTGCTGCAATCAAACAAGCCCAAGCTTCATTGCAAAAAACCATTCTGTTTATTGATGAAGTACATCGTTTTAACAAAGCACAGCAAGATGCATTTTTACCTTTCGTAGAAGATGGCACAGTTGTGTTTATAGGGGCTACTACGGAGAATCCTTCATTTGCGCTAAACAACGCGTTACTATCGCGCGCGCGAGTTTATCAATTAAAGCCATTACAAAGCACCGATATGTTGCAAATTATTGAAAATACTTTAAACGATAAAGAAAATGGCTTTGGTCTAAAGCAAATAGAATTTGCTACAGAACTGCGCGAAAAATTGGTGGCTCACGCAGATGGCGATGCGCGTCGCTTATTAAATCTATTAGATTTGGCATTGCAACATGGTCAGCATATGCATCATTCG
>DATIHV010000099.1:0-1841 GCA_035480295.1 Gammaproteobacteria bacterium | reverse complement strand
GGAATGCAAAACGAGATAGAGTGTTACCACTATTTGCAGCAAGTAGCGCTGCAGCTGCTGCCAGTAGTTCTGCGGCAATACCAGTTCATGTTAGACCGATCACGAGCAGCGATAAGCCAGTTAAAAGAGCTCGCAGAACGTATCGAACATGAAGAACGTCATGATGTACGCTTTTACGAACGTTGCGTAACCCTATGTAGCGATAATACTTTCTTGCAAGTCTTAAATTAAGGTTGCCATATTTTACCGTTGAACATATGCTCCACATCTCCAACATTTCCGGCATATTCTATGTATTCGATTTGAGCTTCGCGAAACATCGTGTGAGCTTTATGAATATCATCAACCCATTGATTATGGCTTTGTTGCATTAATGCTTTATGCGCAATCACTTTAGTGATCCCAGCTTGAATAATTAGTCTCGCACAAGCAGAACACGCCGCCCATGGACAAACTAACGTGCTATTCGCAGTAGAGTGACCACTTCTTGCCGCTTGCGCAATTGCATTTTGTTCGGCATGGATCAAATAATCATATTTGTTCGGACGTTGCAAGCGTTCATGGCTCATGCACACTTTATCAGGGAAACAATTAGCCCCCTCACCTATTTGCTGACCGATAGAGTTAATTAGAATGGCCCCATTCTTGGTTAGAGGGTCCGAACTTTTAGTTTGCGCCAAGCTATATGCTTTTCTCAGCAAACTCGCAATTTCATGTGACACTTTATTTCCTTTTCTTACGTTCACCTAAACGCCAAATATTTTCGGCTTTAGTGCCTATAAACCATAGTGACAACCCTAAAACAAGGAAGAACAATGCTTTATGCATAGTGTCCCAAAAATATTCAAAATATCTTGTGTAAAGATTAATAAATAAAAATGTTATACCAAATCCTTTTGTTAAAGAATTATCATATTTCAAACCATACCAAATCGCTGCCACAGCAGCAATGCCAAATAGCAACGACCAGTGAAACAGTTCTATGTGTTTAATTTCATGCCAATTATGCGCCCAATCAAAATCGCCGAAGATTGATAAAATCCAAAGCGACATAAATAAATACAGTAATCCCATGGTCAATGTAGATTCATGCAACCATTTAAATTTAGAATATTTCTCGGTATAAAACGCAACAAAAACCAACAGCGCACCAAATAGTACGAATCGTAATGGATAATTCATGCCAAAGTAATAAGCACCCCATCCTGATAAGTAGCCGGTTTCAGCGCCAAACCACCCACCTAAAGATACTAGAGCAAATACCCAAATAATGACTGATTTACACAAATACCCTATCAACCCGTACACTATACATGCCATAAATAGATATAAATGTAACTCATCCGCACCTAATTGTAATGCTTGCCCTAATTGATAAATCGCCGCAGCAGTAGCCGCAATCCCAAAAACAAAAATTGCTTCATTAGTATAGGTTTTCTGTGGATAGCGCTGTTTTCGACGATAACCGAAGTAATAAAGTAAACATGATATTATGGCAAGAAAGAAGCTCTTTATTGCGGGCGGAGCATTAAAAATTGCTGCTAACACCCTTCTAAGATATTCATCATTAAATGCTGCAGATATGGCTATGAAAAAACAAACAATCGCCGTAAATATGGAAAATTTGGCCAATCTACGCCAATCAAATGGAATGACTTTAATACTATCTGTTAATTCCTCAGCTTTAGCAGGACTAATCTTATTCGAAACCTGCCAAGATTTGAGCGCTTTCTTTACAATATCAGCTTGTCTGCGTGTTAAATTCATATAAGTAACCGTATGACTAAATACCTACAATAATAGTAGCATAAGATTTACAAGGAGTTGGTGGGTATGATTGA
>DATIHV010000098.1:0-15644 GCA_035480295.1 Gammaproteobacteria bacterium | reverse complement strand
GATGGTTGCGAATGGCATCGATTTCTTCTTTGTAGCGTGGTACTAATTTGCCATCTTTCATCACAAATGCTACGTGCCAACCCATGAGAATAAACATGCCATCTTCTTTGGCTATTGCCTCTATTGCGGTTGGTAGCATATCCATGCCTTTTTCAGCCGCAAAGCGCGATACCATGCCAAACCACATTTTATTCGGATCAAGTTTTGGAAATTTGCTTGCTAAATATTCTTTAAGGCGCTTTTTGCCATCAGTTATATGCTCTGGATCTAATGCAAAATGAGACAAATTCTTTGTACTGGTAGCATCAAATTTTTTGTAATCAATGCCATTTAAGATTCCTTGCAAGCGACCTTGTTTTTCTAGATGAATAAATAGATCATCTAAACCTTGTCCGCCACCTTTAACGTGTGATGCTTCGTGTGCTAGACCTTCGGAAACAGTGGTTACTGCGTCCGAATATAATAAAACCAATGCTACTTGTTTCAAGTGTCCTGGATTTATATATTCTTTCCATCTTGTGAACTTTTGCGCAAAGTCCGACGGCAACCCAATTGAGTCTAATAACTCGGCAATTTTTGCTGCTTGTGTGATTTGCCCATGTTCTGTAGGCAGTAGCATATGTATAGTAGAAATCATATGCGGGATTTTCTTTAAAGGCTTCTTAGTATCTTTGTTCAAGGCTCGCCACTTAGGCAGGTTTTCAAATTCCTTGGCTAAGACTGCAGCAATACCTGTATGCCATGCATGCGAATGATAGATATCAAATTGCGGGACATTATCGTCAGGCAGGCGTAGCATTGCAGCAACGGCGCCGTTAAAATATTCGCGCCTATTCCCTGATTCTCCTTGGTATATGTTGGTCTCTTGTTTATTGGTATCAAATAATTTGGCTTGCGGTGTGTTTTCCATTGGTTTAATTAAATAATGGTAAACTGGCTCGCCATCTACTATTTCGCTGCACACTCTGAACAGCTTTGATTTGACTGGTACACCCTTGTAAATATGCGTGAGGGTGGTTACCTGTTTGAGATCTTTATCTTTGTAATAATCATCATACACGTCGAAAAAGGGCGTAACGATTGAAACATCGAAACCCTTTTTAGCTAAAGCAGGGGTTAAACCTGTAGTAACCGAACCAATTCCACCTACGCGTTTATGATATTCGTAAGCAGCATGTAAAATTTTTTTTCTTGTCATAATCCTTGTCCAAATATTTTTAATCCATAAAATCTAAATCGCAATAGGGCGTGACCACCCCAGAATGTCTTTTAATTATATGCAACATTGCAAAATTTTCCTGGAATTAAAGCGTTATATGTGAAATTGGTATGACAGCTATCATGGGAAACAAATTATTGTGCATACACTAAAAGCAAACAGAGTATGTTGCTAACTATAGGCTTGTATTGCCATTTGCTTGACCAGCATACTTATACGCTTTATAGTGACTCTTCTGATAATACGGTGAGTTAATGGTTATGCAAAAAAAATACTTAGGCGTTATCTTTGCAAGTTTCTTTCTTGTTTCTTGCGCATCGCAAGTAGCCAAGCTACCAAAATATGATCATTTTCAGCGAAACCCACAATTTGCAACCGTGGTTGTGCGCTTAAACAATTTCGACTATTTAGATTTGAAGCGCATCACGAAGAATGATGATGAGACATCATTACAAACGCATAGTGCCGAAAAACAAAACATGGAGCAACTAAAAGCTGCACAAGTTAAAGGTTATGATCTGCGTAAACTCATAACACCGAAGCAACTTGATTTAACCACTAATGAATTTAGAATTATGAAGCCGGCGCGTTCACCAATACCATATAGTTACTCGCAATCCTTATACACAATCAAGCCGGGAATTTATTACATATCTTATATGGCAATACTTTCTGATCAGGGTGTCTATTACACCGAAGCAGCAGGTTTATCCCCGCGCGGCGAAATAGCATACGGCGCGTTTGAAATTAAGGCTGGCGAAGTGCTATATATTGGCGATTTGGATGCACAATGGAAAAGCAGCAATTTGGTTAAGAAAATCAGCGTGCTAGATCAATTAACCCAGGTCAAGAAAGATTTAACCGCAGCCGGTCATGCTGATCTGGCAGCTAAAATAACCAAGGCACAATTTTACGCCAAGGGCGAAATGCTACCCGCATACGACAATATGGGGTAGCATTGGCGATTAAACCATGGCTTTCAATGCTGTGGTATTTTTTGCAGCAGCTGCGGCCACTTGGAGCATTGTTTGTAGCGCGTTCTTTGCATCAGCATGCGATGCCAATGACATTGCACTCGTTAATGAAGCTTTAATTTCATTAGCTACAAATGAATTCAAAAGACCGGATTTGCTAGCAACACTTAGTCCTGCCTGTAGCTCGCTAATTACGTCTTCGATTTTCTTCTCTACATTTGATGTGGCGCCAGCGTCTGCCGTTGAAGCAGAGGCGAGACCAAACACTGCGAAGGCCATCGCATTAGCGTCTAGCAGCACTATAGTTGCTTGTAGTTTTGTGTTGATTTCTTTAAGTTCTTCTGCGACTGCTGGAACATCGCTTGCCACAGTATCAAAAAGGTTTACTACTGCACGAAGATCGCCGGCAACGCCCTTTAGCAGGAGTGGCCCTTCAGTTGTGACTGGATGTGCTGTTTCTGCAGTCGTTGCAGCTGTTTGTTCTTGTTTTGATAAAAGCTTTTCAATGTCAGCGCCATAACGAATGCACTTTTCTACAAAGACGGCCATATTTTCAGGGCTAATGTGCGTCAGTTTTGCTATTTCGGCTTCCACGGCTGCAGCAATGGCAGCTTCTTTATCTCTTAAAATCTTTTCGGCTTGTTGTACTAAAGAGCTCTTAGCAACTATAGGTGATCTAAAGGATACAAAACCGCAACCAGTATCGGTAGGTTTAGCATTGTTAGTGGTAGTCATAGGTGCGGGCGAAGTTACAGTAGTGCTTAGGGTTGCTGCTGACATGTGTTTCTCCTAATTTTAGTAAAAATTAATTTTGAAAATTTTTGTAAGAATTCAGCTTGCCATACCTTGACATAACACGCAAATAATTTGACTAAACAGCGAGTATGCCATTTAATTAATATGTAAGTTAAACAATAAACTATATAAAACATGGCAAACACGTAGTACTATGTAGGCCATAGCGAAGGTTAAATGGAAATTATCGGCAATAGTGCAGGGATACGCAAAGTAAAAGACTTGATTCAGCAAGTCGCTGTAACTGATGCAAGCGTGTTAATTTCAGGTGAGTCTGGCACTGGCAAAGAACTTATTGCTCGCAATATTCATGCGCAATCTGCGCGTAGCAACGAAGCCTTTATTGCCATCAATTGCGGTGCAATACCGGCAGATCTTTTAGAAAGCGAATTATTTGGCCATGAAAAAGGTGCTTTTACCGGGGCCATTAGTGAACGCCAAGGGCGTTTTGAACTAGCCAATAATGGCACAATATTCCTAGATGAAATCGGCGATATGCCATTGGTAATGCAGGTAAAGTTATTACGCGTATTGCAGGAAAAAACGTTTGAACGCGTAGGGGGCAGTAAAACGTTACAAACTAATGTGCGCGTTATAGCGGCAACCAATCAGGATTTAGCACAGCGTATTGCCACACAGCAGTTCCGCGAGGACTTATACTATCGATTAAATGTATTTCCTATCAGCGTACCAGCCTTGCGCGATCGTCAAGACGACATACCAGAGTTAATCACATATGTAATATCTAATCTGCAGCATAAGATGCCAGTGTGTACTTTTTCGTCGTTGGCTTTGCAAAAAATGCTTGATTACAATTGGCCTGGAAATATCAGAGAATTGACCAATATGCTCGAGCGTATTTGCATAATGTTTCCGGATCAAGAGGTTGCAGAGCATCAATTACCCGACGATCTAAATCCCGCCCCGCACGGTTTATTGGCTATGGATCAGGTGATTATGATCAAACCCGATTTATCGAACCCAGGATTCGATTTAAAGCAGCATTTAGAGACTATAGAAATCAGTCTAATTAACGCGGCATTGCAAAAAGCGCATGGTGTAGTCGCTACTGCTGCCAGAGTTCTTGGCATACGACGTACCACCTTAATCGAAAAAATGCGCAAATATCACATTGACCGCTCTTCCATTGCACGCATGTAATTCCGGGCTGAATTCGCACTTTTCAAGTAGTAAACATACTACGTCTTGCTTAGTTATCTATCCTTGAAGACTTGCCTGTGAAAAGGCATTATTTATTTACATAATTAGCAAAACCTTAGGGGTGAACAACGTGGCCAACAACTCATCTGAGACTCAAGATAACATATTTGCAGCCATATTATTACAACTAAATAACCAATTCGCACAGCAAGTCATAATGGAAAAGGAGCTGCAATCCGTGCGCTCTAAGTTAGATCAAGCTAGCCTCAAGCTAGCCCAGAAAGAGCAATTAATTGGCAGCCTAGAGCAAGATCTTGAACACATGATCGACCAATTGACCAAGATTCAACACGCGGCAGTAGCCTAACACCTTGATAAACATTAAGTACAAGTGCTAGGTATTGTTCTACACCTGGGCTTCGGGTGGCAGGGATGCCACCCATGGGCAGGGATAGCATAGCTGCCCATGGTGTAGAATAATTCCTAGCACTTGCTCCTGTATTTTTGAATCTTGCGCATAATAATATATACTAGCTCTCTAATTAATTAAGCAGGTCGACCAAGCAATGCCACATGCGCGTTGGGTAATATTAAGTAGAGATTGTGAAGCGCTACTAGTGCCTAGTGGGATGGCGTTCATGATCCCCAGTGGCACTAGTGTCGAGGTGTACCAAGCCAAAGGTGGGTCAGTAACGATCAATGTAAATGGTCAGCTAGCGCGCCTTGAAGCAAAGGATGCGGATGCTTTAGGTATTGAGCTAGAAGACTTAATGCAGCAAAACAACAATGTAGAAAAAACTGCTACTGGCCCGGTGAATCTGGAAGAGATCTGGGACCAACTTAAAACTTGTTACGATCCAGAAATCCCAATTAACATCGTGGACTTAGGTTTGATTTACGATTGTCGTGTCGAAGCGAATTTAGATCATACGCATAATCATGTATTCATTACGATGACGCTAACTGCACCAGGTTGTGGCATGGGACCAGTGTTGGTGCAAGATGTAGAAAATGCTGCGTGGCGCGTACAAAATGTTACTGCTGTAACTGTTGAAATGGTATTTGATCCGGTGTGGAGTCGTGACATGATTTCCGAGGCTGGCAAATTAGAACTGGGACTGCTCTAGTCCTAGCAACTATGGCATTTGTGGTATATTCTTTGGTTTGTTAAGCCAAAAATTCTATGGACTCAAACGGATATGAAACTAAAACAAATCAAGCTTGCTGGCTTTAAATCATTTGTTGATCCAACTGTATTAGATTTGCGTAGCGATTTAGTTGGTGTCGTAGGGCCAAACGGTTGCGGAAAATCAAACGTTATTGATGCGGTGCGCTGGGTAATGGGTGAAAGCTCCGCCAAAACATTACGCGGTGAATCAATTACCGATGTTATTTTTAATGGATCTAATACTCGCAAACCAATTGGGCAAGCTTCTATTGAATTAATATTTGATAATACAGACGGTAGCATAGGGGGTGAATATGCCGCTTATGCAGAAATTTCCGTGCGTCGCGAGGTGAGTCGTGACGCAGTATCTAATTATTTTTTAAACGGCACGAAATGCCGCAGAAGAGATATAGTTGATGTATTCTTGGGTACAGGTTTAGGCGCAAGAAGCTATTCAATCATTGAACAGGGAATGATTTCGCGGATCATTGAATCAAAACCAGAAGATCTGCGTACATTTGTAGAAGAAGCGGCAGGAATTTCTGTGTACAAAAAACGCAGACACGATACAGAGCTGCGTATGCGCCATACTACTGAAAATCTATCGCGTCTCGAAGATTTACGCGAAGAGCAGATTAAGCTTTTGGAGCGTTTACAACGTCAAGCTGAGTCGGCACAAAAATATCAAAGCTATAATACCGCAAAGAATTTATTAGAAGCGCAATTGTTAGGCTTGCGCTGGCAAAATTACGACAGCAAATTAGCTTCATTTGCAGAGCAAATTAGTAGCTTGTCGCTAAATTTAGAGGAAAAGCAAACGGCGCGCACTACAATTGGTGCCGATTTAGAGCGTGTGCGCGTTGCGCATGCAGATCAAGCAGATAAGCATGAAGAAGTACAAAGCAAATTTTATGAATTAGGCGCAGTGGTGGCGCGCACTGAACAAAGCTTGCAATATCACAAGGAGCGTAAAGTTCAGCTAAGCGCGGATATTGAGCAAGTAAAGCAAACCATCGTTGAAATTACCGCACAAAAAACAACCGATAGCGATGCATTATTTGATTGCGAAGAGCAGTTAGCGTCCATTACCCCAGAGCATCAACAAGTAACCGCTGCAGCAGAACAAGCTGAAGAGATCTATCTTGATGCACGCGCAAATCTGGATGCAGCCAATGCCGAATGGGAAGAGTATCAACAGCAATCGCAAATTCCACAACAACAAGCAGAAGTGCAACGCTCACGAATTGAGCAAATGGACAAGCAAGCGCGTGATCTACAAAACAGAATCGAAAAGCTGCAGCAAGAAAAAGCTAGCTTAGATGTAGATCAAATGCACGAAACCGTTGCTGATCTGCAAACGCAAATGATCATCCTGGAAACACAAAACTCTGATCTCAAGCTTGCTATTGGTAATATGCAGCAAGCAATTAGCCAACAGCGTACCGACTTGGCACACCGTCAAGACGAACAAAACAACGTGCGTAGTCGCTTGCAGCAAGCCAAAGGTCGCGAAGCCTCATTACAAGAATTACAGCAAGCTGCAATGGGCAAAGACGACAAAGTAAAGCGTGCTTGGCTTGAAAAGCACAACTTGTACAATATGCCGCGCCTAGCGGAGCAATTAAAAGTGGCACCTGGTTGGGAACAAGCAGTTGAAACTGTGTTGGGGCATTGCTTAGAAGCAGTTTGCGTTGATGCGAAATTAGATGATTTAGTGTCAGCTATCAATGACTTGGGCAATGGTAACATTACATTAGTTGATAATTATGCTGTGCCTACTGTAGATGCTAATAATGGTGCTGCGCTTGCTACAAAGGTGCATGGATCATCTGCTGTTGCGGGCTTGTTGGAGCATATATTAATTGCTGAAACCTTAGCGGACGCTTTATCGCTACGTGCGCAGCTCAAGTCTTATCAAAGTGTTGTGACTAAAGATGGGATATGGTTAGGCACAAATTGGTTGCGCATTATGCGCGAAAAAGACAGCAAACGTGGTATTTTGCAACGTGAAAATGATTTGCAAGAAATTAGAGCAGAATTAACTAAATTAGAAGCGCAAGCTGCTCAGTTAGAGGAAATGATTGCGACTGCAAATGCTAATTTACATGAATTAGAAGTTACTTTAAGCAGCAAATTGCAAATAGAGGCAGAAAATGCTGCCAACCTGCGTGACATTAGTACCAAGCACAGTGCGGCGCAACAAAAGCTAGAACACATGCGTAACCGTCGGCAACGTATCGACGTAGAAATTGGCGAACAGCAACAAAATTCACAATTAACTGGCGAAGAAGCTACGTTAGCGCGCAATACGTTAGAGCAAGCTATAGAAGCAATGGCCGGTTTTGCACGTCGCAAAGAACAAATAACGAACAATCGTGAGCAGTGCATACAGCGCGAGAAAACCGCTAAACAAACTGCGAAAGAGCTGCAAGACAATATGCATAGCTTAGAAATAGCTTTGCAAACGGTTACAACCAAGTATCAAGGCTTGCAACATACAATTAGCCGTGTTGATCAGCAATTAGGCGATTTACACAAACGTCATCAACAATTGCAACAATCTTTGCAAGATGATGTTGAGCCAGAACAACTATTGCTAGCAGAACTGGATACATTGCTGGCCCAGCGAGTGGCAATTGAAGCGCAATTACAGCAGGCACGCGCGGAGTTGGATGTTTATGCTGCGCAAATGAAGCAGCAAGAGCAACAACGTGCCGAGCTAGAGCAAGCAGCAATTGATATTAAAGACATACTTGATCAATGTAAACTAGAGCGTCAAACGCTTCAGGTACGTAAAGAAACAATTGATGAGCAATTACAGATCGGCAATATCGATCTGAAAGAAATATTAGCTAATTTACCGCAAGAAGCTGAAGAAGAAGCATGGCAAGAACAAATTGAAACGTTGGCGAAGAAAATCAATAATCTGGGGGCAGTAAACCTTGCTGCTGCACAAGAATTGGAAACCGAGACACAACGCCAACAATACTTGGAAGTGCAATATACAGATTTAAAAGAAGCGTTAACTACGCTTGAAAATGCGATTAAGAAAATTGATCGTGAGACAAAATCTAAATTCCACGAAACGTTCACGCAAATTAATGCTAACTTTAGTGCCTTATTCCCTAAACTATTTGGTGGTGGCAAGGCATATTTGGAGGTTGTAGGTGAAGATTTGCTCGAGGCTGGCGTAACAGTTATGGCAATGCCGCCGGGCAAAAAGAACTCAACCATTCATTTGTTATCGGGTGGTGAAAAAGCATTGACCGCAGTTGCATTAGTCTTTTCAATATTCCAGCTAAATCCAGCACCATTTTGTATGTTGGATGAGGTTGATGCTCCACTTGACGAATCGAATGTGGTTCGATTCGGCAATTTGATTAAAGAAATGTCGCAGCATGTGCAATTTATTTTGATCACCCATAACAAAACCACTATGGAAATTGCCAATCAACTAATTGGTGTAACGATGAAGGAACCTGGTGTGTCGCGTTTAGTGAGCGTGGATATAAACGAAGCCGTTGAAATGGCTTTAGCATAAGTACAGAGGATATAGGATGGAAATTCAATTACGAGTGATATTGTTGGGTGTAGGATTACTAATTTTATTAGTCGTAGCTTATGATTTTTTTAGACGCAAGCCCGCGCATGATACAACTTCGGGTGGCGAGGGACGTAAACAGCGCGAAAATCAGAATCGATCAAATCCGTCTGTACGTTTAGATTCAGACTATGATGACTCGTTGCGCTTTACGGCAACAGATCCCGAATCTAATTTGGCTACCAGCGCAATGCCTGAATCTTTTTTACGCGCTAGTATTGTGCCTACACAGGGAAGCAATATTCATGGCGAGCCAGCAGCTCTGCCGGTTACGGTTGTGGATGAAGAAGATGAATTTCCGCCGCAGCATTTAATCACCATATCAATCATGTCACGTGATCCATATGGGTTTTTAGGTGCAGATTTGCTTGATGCTTTAGAAGGTGCACAAATGCAATTTGGCAAGGGCGAAATTTTCCATCGTGTAGATGGTGATAGCATTATATTTAGCATTGCGTCCGCAATTGAACCAGGACGTTTCATACTTGAAACCATGGTTGACGAGCATGTGCCTGGTATTACATTAATTCAACTTCCGGAAAATTTATCTAACCCGGCAAAAGGGTTTGAACAAATGATCCGAGCTGCGAAGCAAATTGCTTTTGCGCTTAACGGCGAGTTATTGGATCATGATCGACAACACTTAACTTTGGAAACCATAGAGCTATATAGAAAAGAAGCAGAAGCAATAACAAGAAGAAGATAGCAGTGACAAATATCGCAGATGTGAGTGGGCGTGCGCAAGAGTTGCGCCGCTTAATCAACTTATACAATAAACAGTATCACGAAGAAGACAATCCTACTGTCACAGATAGCGAATACGATCGCTTATTTAATGAGTTAAAACAGCTTGAAGCAGAAAATCCTAGCTTAAAAACTCCTGACTCTCCCACCAACCGAGTAGGCGCCAAGCCGGTAGCTGCTTTTAAAACGATTACGCATGCTATACCTATGTTGTCTTTGGACAATGCATTCAGCGAAGAAGATATCACCAATTTTGTGCGCAAAATACATGAGCGCTTAAAATCACCAGCAAACATAGAATTCGTTGCTGAGCCAAAAATTGACGGTTTGGCGGTAAGTCTGATTTATGTTAATGGCGTATTAAGTAGTGCTGCTACTCGCGGTGACGGAGCTACTGGCGAAGACATAACCTTAAATTGTAAAGCAATTAAAGATATACCATTATCACTAGAAGGCAAAAATCCACCAACAAATGTTGAAGTACGCGGCGAAGTATACTTATTGAAATCTAATTTTCAAGAGTTAAACCGTCGCGCGGAACAAGAAGGCACTAAAACTTTTGCTAATCCTCGAAATGCCGCGGCGGGTAGTTTACGCCAATTAGATCCAAATATTACATACAAACGTGGCCTAAGTTTTTTTGCCTATAATTTACCGGCGGTAAAAACTGGCACGCATGCACAATCATTGCAACAATTACGCGCTTGGGGCTTTAAAGTTTGCCCAGAAATACAGCAGGTGCATGATTTGGCCGGATGCCAAGAATATTATCAATATTTAGGCGCAAAACGTAATGCTTTGCCGTACGAAATTGATGGCATTGTTTACAAAGTTAACGACATTCGTTTGCAGGAAGAACTGGGTTTTATTTCCCGTGCGCCGCGCTGGGCGATTGCATATAAATTTCCCGCACAAGAAGAAATGACTACAATTTTAGACGTAGAGTTTCAAGTCGGTCGCACTGGAATTTTAACGCCAGTGGCACGCATGCAGCCAGTATTTGTTGGTGGCGTTACCGTAAGCAATGCAACGCTGCATAACATGGATGAAATTGCGCGCAAAGACGTGCGTATAGGTGATACAGTTATTGTGCGACGTGCTGGTGACGTTATCCCCGAGGTTGCAAGTGTTGTATTGGCTAAACGACCTAAAGACGCGAAAATCATTAAAGCTCCTGAAACGTGTCCGGTTTGTGGATCGGTAGCTACGCGCATTGAAGGAGAAGCTGCGATCCGTTGTATGGGTGAAATTTCTTGCTCAGCGCAAGTCAAAGAAGCAATTGCACATTTCGCAACGCGCCGTGCAATGGACATTGACGGCTTGGGTGAAAAACTTGTAGATCAATTAGTTGAGGCCAAATTAATAAAAACTGTGGCAGATCTGTACACCCTTACATTTGCACAATTAACCAATTTAGAGCGCATGGGAGACAAGTCAGCACAAAACCTGCTTGATGCATTGCAGGCAAGTAAAAATACTACGCTGGAACGTTTTTTATATGCCTTAGGTATTCGTGAAGTGGGGGCAACTACTGCTAGAACTCTAGCTTTAGAGTTTGGCGACGTTGAACATTTGATGCAAGCTGATGTAGATCGCTTGATGCAAGTCAAGGACATAGGTCCAGTCATGGCGGAAAATATCTATTTGTTTTTTCAGCAACGTCATAATTTAGAAGTAATAGATCGCTTAATAAAATATGGCATTCATTGGCAACAGATTAAGCAGACAAATAATTTGCCACTTAAAGACCAAGTGTTTGTGCTCACTGGCTCGTTGACAATATTCTCACGTGATGAGGCACGCGAACAGTTACAAAAACTTGGTGCAACCGTGACAAATAGTGTTTCAAAGAAAACCAATTATGTCGTAGCGGGTGCAGAAGCCGGATCAAAACTTGATAAAGCGCACGAATTAGGTGTGAAAATCTTGGATGAACAGGATTTTGTTAAGCTGTTAAAAGATCTAACCACTGCTTAGCGCGTGCGCTCCAGGTTTGTTCTTGGTTCACGATTTGGCTTCGTTTAAAGCAGAAATCAATAAATTCCGCATTGGAATGTCTTTGCGCCGCGCAGACCGCTAACAATTCACTTAAGAAATTATCTAAGTTATTGCTGCGCAATAAATCCACCGGAATAATGTGTCCCTGGCCCTGACAATATTCATCGTTTGAACCAGCGTTTGATGTGACTGGATATAAACCTGCCGCCATACTTTCCAATAAAGGCACATTACTTGGCGTGGCACGTGAAGTTGGATTCACCAAAATTGTATAACTGCGAAACTCGGCTGCTTGTTGAGACTTAGATAGCGCGCCATGCATAACAATGCCTTTATATTGCGCTATGCGTTGTTGCATATTTGGATCATCGACGTTAGTAAATATTCCTAACATTGAATCCTCATAATTTAACCAAATGTCATCGAACGAATCCAGTAAAATATCAAGGCCATCGCTTCCTGTGGCTATATAAGCCATACGCACGTTTTTAGGTTTGTCGTTGATGAACTGTGGCAGATCTGTATATAAATTTTCAAATTGCGGCGAAATGGCGTAGGGTATTTCAGTAATTTTATCTTTTGATTCAAGTGACTCTGCGAGTCCAACATATTGCCAACGGGATACGCAAATAATGCCATTTAATTGGTTAGACACAGCCGGGTTAGCAAGTCCTTGTGTGAGTAGCGAATTTTGATCATGAGCGGTCCACAAGTAAATCTTGGGCTGGTATGGTAAAGAGTCCTTAATTCTTAAGGCAAATTCGGGAGATGAGTTTTTGAAAATAAGTGCTGCAAAATCAGTTTCTAACAATGCTGGATCAAGCATTAATTGTTGATCTTTAATCTCAATGTGCCTGCAGCGCACATTAAATACATTGTTGTTGGGACCTTGGCTGAAGATGGTAATATCATGGCCCAACTTTGCTAGCTGCATCGCTAAAAAGCAAACCGCCGCGCTGGCCTCATCAGTCGGATTCTGTGCGATTTGGACAATATCGCATGGTGCATTGTAAACGAAGCCAATCTTCATGTAGCGTTTCCTTGCTGCACCATTACATAGTACAGTTTATGTATTAAAATATATGTGTTAAAATTTTTCTTTGCAATGAAACCCCAGAAAATGGTACGAGTATGGATGCAACACTTCGTGTAATGAACCTTACTAAAAGCTTTGGTAACTTTACTGCGGTAAACAATATTTCATTTTCCGCGGCTCAAGGTGAAGTGGTTGGTTTCTTAGGTCCCAATGGTGCTGGCAAATCAACGACGATGAAGATGATTGCCGGATTCCTCACTCCCACCTCAGGCACCGCTTATGTAGGCGGTTATGACATATCAGAGCAACCACTAGATGCTAAGCGTATGTTGGGTTACTTGCCTGAAGGCGCACCTTGCTATCCTGATATGACAGTGAAACAATTTTTGAGTTTTATAGCTGATATCCGCGGACTATCTAAAGCTCAAAAAGAGCAGCGTTTTAATGAAGTAGTGAATCAAATCAACTTGCAATCAGTTTTGTATCAACGTATTGAAACTCTATCCAAAGGATTTAAGCGCAGAGTTGGTCTTGCACAAGCATTGATTCATGATCCATGCGTGCTGATATTAGATGAACCAACCGATGGATTGGATCCAAACCAAAAGCGTGAAGTACGTAAGCTAATCGCCAATATGGCCAAAGACAAAGTGATAATTTTATCCACGCACATCTTGGAAGAGGTAGAAGCGGTATGCGATCGCGTTGTAGTTGTAGCTGCAGGGAGCATCATTTTGGATAGCACTCCGGAAGACCTAGTTCGTGCGGCGCCGCAAAAAACGACTATCGCAGCACTGGAAGAAATTTTTATTAGCATGGAAGTGGCATGAAAAATATTTGGATTTTATGCAAGCGTGAATTGAGCAGCTACTTTGCTACGCCAATTGCATATGTGTTCATTGTAGTATTTTTATTGATTAGCAGCTTAGCTACATATTACATTGGCAACTTTTTTGCGCGCGGACAAGCTGATCTAGTGCCATTTTTTAGTTTCCACCCGTGGTTATATATGTTGTTTGTTCCCGCGATAAGCATGCGATTATGGTCGGAAGAACGTAAATCCGGCACCATCGAATTATTGTTTACATTACCAATTACGGCGTGGGAAGCAATTTGTGGCAAGTATTTAGCGGCACTGATATTTACTGCACTTGCGCTTTCTTTAACATGCCCATTGTGGATTGCGGTAAATTATTTGGGTAGCCCTGATAACGGCGTAATACTGGCCAGCTATATTGGAAGTCTGTTGATGGCTGGAGGGTTTCTAGCTATAGGGGCTGCTATTTCAGCATTAACTAAAAATCAAGTGATTGCGTTTGTATTAACGTTAATTGCGTGCTTGGCCTTGAATTTGCTTGGCTTCCCTGTCTTCGTAGATCAGTTACGTGCTGTTGCGCCTGGTTTATTGATTGATACCATTAGTAGTTTCAGCTTCTTAACCAATTTCGATACTATAAGTCGCGGGTTATTGGATGTGCGCAGCATGATATATTTTGCGACATTAATAATCGTTTGCTTATTTGCCAATGCGGTAATTATTGAAGCGAAAAAGGCAGATTAAAAATGGCACAACTTAGCAAGAAAAAAATTTTAACCGGTAGCATTTTGGCTTTTGCCATTATGCTGTTTTTAGCCATAAACGTTTTGAGCGGCGCGTTGTTCAAAGCGTGGCGCTTAGATCTAACTGGCAATAAAATTTACACCTTATCTGCTGGCAGCAAGGAAATTGTTGCTGAAATTAATGAACCTATTATTTTGCGTTTATATTTTTCTAAACGCTTGGCAAATATCAATCCATATCTGATCAGTTTTGCGACGCGTGTACAGGATTTATTGCAGCAATACCAACGCATCTCCAAAGGCAAAGTCATAGTTGAAATCATAGATCCGGAACCATTTTCCCCAGCTGAGGATGAAGCGGTAAATTATGGTTTGCAAGGTATTCCTGTTGACAGTACGGGTACGGAATTTTATTTAGGTTTAGTTGGAACCGATGCATTAAATGATCAGCAAATTATCCCGTTTCTGCAACCAAGTCGTGAGCAAAATCTTGAGTACGACGTGAGCCAATTGATTTATAAATTGGTGCATCCGCAGCCGCGTGGTGTTGCGGTTATGACTTCGGTGCCGCTGGATGGTGGCATGAATTCAAGGCCGTGGGCAGTATGGCAACAAATGCAGCAGTTGTTTTCCTTGCAAATGTTGGATCATGACGCAACTGAAATACCGGCGAACATTAGCACTTTAATGATCGTAGAGCCAAGCACCTTTACTAAAGATGCGTTGAAAGCGATTGATAAGTTTGTAATGCGTGGTGGCCATGTTTTAGCCTTTGTTGATCCTGTATCTGAAGTTGCCGATCGCCGGCAAGCTCTTCTAAATAAGACGCGCCAAAAAGATGCCGGTGACTACATTGCCTTATTAAAATCTTGGGGTGTTGATTTTGATGAAAAAGTGACCGTTGCTGATCGTGATTTGGCAAAAACCGTGCGCGCTCCGTATGAAGGGCGTGAAGTTACTATACGCTATCCATTGTGGATGGACTTTACCGCTGACAATTTCGCTCAAGAAGATGTACTAAGTGCAAATCTTGATCGCATTACATTGGCAACACCAGGCGCGTTAAAACAAACGCTTGACGCAACAACTACAATGACATCTTTGATCAGTACTAGCGATCAAGCAATGTTGCTCGAAAGTAAGCGTGTCGATGCATATCAACAAAACTTGCAACAACTGTTTAATGATTATAAAGCTACAGGTAAATATATTGTTGCAGCGCGAATTTCTGGTCCTATAAAGAGTTTGTATACAGATGCGCGCGTTAATGACTCAAGCATCATCGTAATTGCAGACACTGACATGTTACATGATCACTTCTGGATAAATGTGCAAAATATAATGGGCCAAGACTATGCGGTGCCAGCTGCAAGTAATGGTAATCTCGT
>DATIHV010000097.1:0-3397 GCA_035480295.1 Gammaproteobacteria bacterium | reverse complement strand
ACTTGCCTAAAACTGGAAACGGCCCTGGATCAAACGCCATGTTGTTGTTTTGCGCATACGCGATAGCGAGCGGGTTTATGTGTCCCTGGTGGGATGCATTTATGTACTGAATAGGTTCATTTGCGGCTAAAGATAAAAATATTGCGGGATAACCATGACTGCGGGCAGTACCAGCCAACTCAAAAGACCATGGATCTTCGCCGGGACGCAATAGTGTTTTTAAAGCCTCTTTGTCCCAAATTGCAGCTTGTAAGGAAACTTTAAAATGCGCATATTTGTCGGTAACCATCATGTCAGAGGTCCCCGCAACGTTAGGGCCTTTTTGATAGCGTGGATCATTGTTACTCACATGCAACATCGCCGCATGCTGGGTTTGCATCGCATTATATATTTCCAGCAGTCGTTGCTCATTCACCGGTTGATTAATCCAGTAATCATCTAATAGCACCATTACATATTGCGTATTAACTTGTTCTAGCGCGCGCAGCATATTGTCTGCCCAACTTTTTTCATGTGGAATGTTGATGGTAGTAATGCGCGGATGCGTGACAATTTTGTGGTTGGCGATCATAAATATAGGTATGCTGCGATTTTCATCCGCTAGCCATGGCCAATTTTTAAATAAAGATTTGGTGAACGGCTCCCATAATGGGGAGTATTTGTCGCAAGAAGAAACTAGTATGGTTATGTTATTAAATTCAACCGCGTGAGCAGAAAATGCGAGCATCATTAACAGGACAAGAACAATTCTGTTGAACTTAGGCATCATATAGCTCCCATTTGCATCGTAAAACCACGATTAAAGTTTGGCATGTAACTGTGCCAGCAATATAGCAAAATGCTATAATACAGCAGTGCGGAAAGCTACTGCAACCATTGTGAATTAAGGACGCCTGCATGCAGCATCGGAATATTTTCACTGTTCCAAGAGACTCCACATACGCAGACGGATTGCAGTATGAAAACTGAACGCCTAATTTACTTGCTGCCAGTTGCCATAATCGCCTTACTGCTCATTGTGCTGCATCGCTCCAATATCACGGTTGAAAAGTTAACCGATTACAACAAGATCATACTGCCTGCAGAACTCAAACAGCGTTTATTAACTGATACCGAATCTGAATTACTGTATGTGGATTATCACAATAAAAAATTACAATATTATTTTATTAGCAAAAACGAAGTGCGCGTCAGGCTAATGCTGCGCACGATGCAGAAGCTTATAGTCTCATTGCGTTACTCACTACCTGAAGGCCACTATTTAGCAGTATTGCATGATGGCGCACACCATACATATGCTGTGCCAGTGTTAGCATTTGCTACCAAACAAGAGTTCCTAGATTCCGATGAAGTGGTGCTAATCCCAGATCCATTTGCAACCAAAGGGTATAGCAATACCTTTCGCAGTATCGATGCAAGCCTGCGCAAGCACCCATGGCGCAAGAAAATTGCTAAAGTGTTTTTCCGTGGGAGTGCCTACGGAGCTGGCTACGAAAATAACGATTTAAACGGCGCACCACGCTTGCGGTTTATGAATTACGCATCAACCTTAGAACTTGCCGATGTTGGGTTTACCGATTACACACAACAATTTAACCCTGAATTTAAATCCCGTTTAGCAGCAGTGCATAAATTAAAGCCAGAGGTTAGCCCAGCAGATTCTTTAGCATACAAATATCTGATCGACGTGGACGGCAATACCTGTTCATTTGCACGTATGGCCTGGATTTTATATTCAAACAGTTTAGTGATGAAACACGCGAGTAATAAGGTGCAATGGTATTACTCACAAATGCAACCATTTGTGCACTATATCCCAATCAAGGAAGACTTTAGTGACTTATATGCGCAATATATTTGGGCAGAAGCGCATCCGAGAATGGCGGAGAGAATTGCTAAAAATGGCCGCAAACTGGCCAGTAGGGTTTTTAGGTATGAAAATATCTTGGAAAGTTATGCGCGAGCGTTCAATCACTATCACGCGCTAACGTTAGGCTTTGCCGAAGCGCAGCCTAACAATGCGTATCTAGGTGCCGAACAATTGTCTAGCAGCGGATGACTGAGTCTTTACAGTATTGCTTTCAGCTGTAGTTTGTTTTTCAGGTGATGAAGTAGGTGTAAATCCGTCCATCTTAAATATATCACCAGGCGATTGAGGTTTTACCAAAGGCGACGCAAGTTTAGAAAAATACACAACCGGCGGCGTAGTTGGCGCTGAAGGCTTTAAAGTAGGAGATGGCATCATTTGTGCATTAATTAGTTGCGTGGTTAACATGCCTATAGAATAGGCTACTGCGCCTTGGCCATCTTCGTGATTGGCTTCCTTTGCCTTTTCAATCTTTTTATTCGGGATGGTGGCAGGTGGCGTAGGCGTAGTTGTACTAATAGAACTTTCAGCATTGCGCAAGGTGCTAAAATCATCATTTGAATTATTTTTTGAAAAAGGTCTTCTTAACATGATTGCCTCGCAGGTTTTTGTTAATAGTTATACGGATTACATACTTAGCCGGTATTCTACCTTGATTGGTATCAAAAATCAAGGGCCTACACATAAAATGTCGTACCAAAGTAGAAATGAGCCCTCCAAAACAAAGTAGAAATGAACCCCAGGCAAGTACATACACCTTTTTCTTAACTACGACCCGCATGACGGGACTTGACTATCGCGCCACATTGTGCCAAATCGTGCCATTAAATGGCGCGATTATTTGTATCGTGCCTCATTAGCGCAAAATGCTATATCAGAGGGTCAACAGATCATAATGCATTAAGACGTGTTGTTCGCGCGCGTTTTATTTCACTATAGCCGTCCGATCGCATCATGGCTGAAGCCGACGAGGAACTGCTGGAATCTATAGAATCGGGGCTACTACCGTTGCGCTTTGCATGGAGTGTAAAAGCATGTAACGGCACTGGGGTCGCAGCTGCTTCTGGTTTGGTTGCAGCATCAAATTCAGTGGTTATCGCGTCAGCAAAAGTGATCAGAAAGCCTATTTTCTGCGGATTGGTGGTCTCGTCATAGCGCATTACGCGTCCAGCTACTTGCGTAACGTCGATGGCACTTTTGCCACCGCGTAAATATATCGCTGTATCCAAGTAATGATCCGAATATCCAACTCGCAATTGCCCACAAGCTAAAGCAATGCAGCCGCCGGTGGTGATCTTTAAAAACGTGTCTAGATCTTTAAACTCGTTCTTGTTTTTAGTATGAATTTGAAAATTAAGAATACCAGCAGCAGTTAAAACGCCGGATAATTCTTCAATCAGCTTAATGCTCGGCAAATAAACAACAATCTTACGATTGCGTAACGTTCCACCCGATTTTTGTTTGCTAAAATCGCAGTAATTGCGTCACGCTGCTGCGGTTTTAAAATTGGATGTATCGCAGGAGCAATTC
>DATIHV010000096.1:0-6861 GCA_035480295.1 Gammaproteobacteria bacterium | reverse complement strand
GATCGCAATCCAAAGGGGATACGATACGCTGCCGGTCTTGCTTTTGTGTGGAATACCCCGCTACATGTGCCTATATCGATTAGCGTGGCGTATCCGCTTAACAAGAAACAAGGTGATGATGTAAGAATATTTGCGTTTAGTTTGGGTACACAATTTTGATAGTTCACTACATTGGAGGCAATCTTGAAAAGTTCTAAAAATATAAGTTTACTAGCTGGAATATGCTTGGCGTTAGTAAGCGGATTGGCTTATGCTGATCTTAGAGTAGGGTTAGTAGATAAGCAAGTTTTAGGTCAAGAATCTTTATATGCCAAAAGTGTGCATGAAAAAATGAAGAAAGAATTCGCTGCGCGTCAGGAAGCTTTAATCACCCGCGAAAAAGATTTAATGAGCAAATACGAAGCGTTAGAAAGAGATAAAGACGTAATTGCCGAAGCTGATCGTGGTAAAAAAGAGCGTGATCTTGCAAAGCTAAAGCAATCATTACAAGAAGATAGCGAAGCGTTTCAACATGATGTTATGCAACGTCAAGAAAAAGAAGGCGCTGCATTTGAAAAAGTTGTAGCAGAAGTTTTAGCTGAAATTGCTAAAGAAGAAAAGCTAGATCTAGTTCTACAACAACAAGTGGCTTTATTTACAAATCGTAAAGCAGACTACACATACAAAGCTTTGCAATCTTTAGATAAGCGCTATAAAGAAACTAAAAAATGATACGGTTCTATGAACTGTCAACTCCCGGGCTAGCGTGTACGCGACGTCCCGGGATTTCTATTTAAAGTGAGCACCGCATGGAATTAAAATTACAATCACCAATCCAGCTGGGAGATCTCGCTACCAAGATTGATGTCGAGCTTCTTTGCCATGATGATAATGCAAAGCAAGCGGTTATTACGCACTTAGCGCCTATAGATACTGCTGGCGCTGGTAGCGTAAGTTTCTTGGCGCATACTTCATATACCAAATTTCTGCCAACCACCAACGCCAGCGCCGTAATATTGGCGCCTGCAGACGCAGCTGCGTGTCCTGTGTCGGCTTTAGTTTCTAAAAACCCGCGTTTAGCATTGGCTAACCTATTAAATTTATGTGCTGCACCTATGTCTGGCTTGGGCAATATTCATCCGACGGCGGTATTAGGCAACAATGTCACGCTTGGCAAAAATATAACGATTGGGCCATATTGCGTAATTGGAGATGATTGTGCCATAGGTGACAATACAGTTTTAATGCCACATGTTACTTTGTATGCAAGAACTACATTAGGTACGAATTGTATTATTCATAGCGGTGCGGTTCTAGGATCCGATGGATTTGGTTATGCGCCGGATGCAGTGGGCAATTGGATCAAAATGCAACACCTAGGTGGTTTAGTTATTGGTAACCACGTAGAAATCGGCAGCAATACTACTATTGATCGCGGCATGATTGAAAACACTGTGATTGGTAATCACGTGATTATTGATAACTTAGTACAAATAGGCCATAACGTAATAATTGGTAATAATACTGCAATTGCTGGCTGCGTAGGCATTGCTGGCAGTACAGTCATTGGCAAATATTGTTTAATCGGTGGAGCAGCGTGTATCGCTGGCCATATTACAATTTGCGATAAAGTACATATCAGCGGTACTACAGCAGTTAGTCATTCTATTTCCGAACCAGGAATTTATTCTTCAGGTTTGCCAGCACGTGAAAACAGAGCCTGGCGTCGTAGCGTTGCTAGATTTAATAATATCGACGATATGGCAAAGCGGATCCGTTATCTAGAAAAAGCAATCAAAAGTGAAAGCCAATGAACATACAAGAAATACTTAAATATTTACCACATCGATATCCATTTTTGTTAGTAGATCGTGTGCTATCAATGGAGGCCGACCAATCTATCGTTGCCATAAAAAATGTAACGTACAACGAGCATTTTTTTCAAGGTCACTTTCCTGAGAAAGCGGTGATGCCAGGAGTATTGATTGTTGAAGCTCTAGCACAAGCGGCAGGTATCTTGGCATATAAAAGCATGAATTGGTCTCCGGAAGATTCGCTATTTTATCTCGGTGCGGTCAGTGACGTGCGCTTTAAAAAAATAGTATTACCTGGCGATCAATTAAAACTTACCGTGCAAACATTAAAACGCCGTAGTACGGTATGGAAGTTTGCATGTGAAGCATTTGTTGACGATGAGTCGGTGTGTTCGGCGGAAATTACTTGTATGGAAGGGGCTGTGCAGTGAACGAATTAATAAGCAAACTCGCAGTAATTGATCCTTCCGCCAAGCTTGCTGCCAACGTAACTGTTGGACACTTTGCGGTCATTGGCCCAAAGGTTGAAATAGGCGAGGGCACTATTGTGGGTCCGCATGCGATCATCATGGGTCCAACTACGATTGGTAAGAACAATCATTTTTATCAGTTTTCTTCAACAGGCGAAGATTGTCAGGATAAGAAATATCATGGCGAGGCGACACGTTTGGAAATCGGCGATAATAATGTTTTTCGAGAAGGTTGCACTATACATCGTGGCACTGTGCAAGGCGGTGGCGTAACTACTATAGGTAGCAATAACTTATTTATGGTTAATACGCACGTAGCGCACGATTGTATTATTGGGAATAACGTTATATTTTCGAATAATGCAGCCATAGCCGGACACGTGCAGGTTGGTGATTATGCTAGCCTTGGCGGTTTTGTTGGCGTGCATCAATTTTGTACTATTGGCGCGCACAGTTTTGCCGGTGGTGGCAGCATGATAATGAAAGATGTTGCACCTTTTGTACGCGTGTTTGGTAATCCTGCACAAGTGCATGGCTTGAATACTGTTGGTTTAAGTCGTAGAGAGTTCACTACAGACATGTTAAGCGCATTAAAGCAAGCCTACAAGATTGTGTTTCGTACCAGCGTTACAGTAAAAGAGGCAGTTGCTAAATTGAACGAACTAATTGCTGAATTTCCTGAGATAGTGATCATGCGCGACTTTCTAGAGAAATCTGAACGCGGGATCACGCGTTAATGCCTAGAAGAATTGTGGTGGTTGTAGGCGAACCATCCGGGGATCGCCTAGGTGCACAGTTAATCACTGAATTACGCAAGACTCATCCCGACATAGAAGTCGAAGGCGTGTTTGGCGCCGAAATGATTAACGCCGGCTGTTTACAACTACATACTATGGACACATTGGCTGTAATGGGATTAATCGATCCTATTAAGAGCTTGCCAAGTATTTTGCGTTTACGCAAATGGTTAATTTCTTACATATTAAAAGATCCGCCGGATTTATTTATTGGCATAGACGCACCAGAATTTAATTTAGGTTTGGAAAAAATTCTGCACGCTGCTGGGGTTCAAACCGTGCATTATGTGAGTCCATCTGTGTGGGCATGGCGCCAAAACAGGATCAAAACCATTAAATCTGGCGTAGATCTGATGTTAACGCTATTTCCTTTTGAAGCAGAATTCTATGTAGAACATGATGTGCCAGTTTGTTATACAGGACATCCAACTGCAGATATCATTCCATTTGTAACTGATAAAGCCGCTGGCAAAGAAGCTTTAGGCTTTGAAAAAACTGATCAAGTAATGGCCGTATTACCTGGCAGTCGCAATAGCGAAATGAAACACATGGTGCCTACATACATTGCCGCCATGAAAATATGTGCGCAACATAATCGTCAATTACGCTTTGTTGTGCCACTAGTGCAGGCAGCATATCAAACCTTTATAGAATTTTGGAAAAACAAACTTGCTCCTGAATTAGAAATTAAATATGTTGTTAAAGATAGCTTCGCCGTAATGCGCGCTGCCGATGTTGCGTTGGTAACCTCTGGTACTGCAACACTCGAAGTAATGCTGCATAAAATTCCTATGGTAGTTGCGTATAAGACTGATTGGTTAACCTATCAGGTAGGCAAACGCTTAATAAAGACTAAATATATTGCCTTGCCAAATTTATTGGCTGATGACCCGGTGGTTCCGGAGTTGATTCAAAACGCAGCTACGCCGCAACAATTGGCTGATGCACTGCTTGCGCTAATGGATAATGTCTCTATACAATACAAACAAGTAGAAAAGTTTAATGAGTTACACAAGATTCTTGAGCAAGATGCTAGCTTTAAAGCCGCTGCAGCTATTACTGAATTGTTGTACCCTGAGGCAGAAAGCGTCATGCCAGAAATAGAAACGTCATCCCGGTCAAGCCAGCTGTAAGCTGGCGCCCCCGGATAAATGCTGTACATTTTCCGGGGTAAAATCCACCGGGATCTAAACGAAAAGGAAAATTCATGTTAATCGCAGGCGTAGACGAAGTTGGTTACGGCGCCTTAGTTGGCGATGTAGTTGCTGCAGCAGTGATATTGCCACCAAAGCACGGCATTGTCGGGATCAAAGATTCTAAGCAATTAACACCTGCCAAGCGAGATGAACTGTTCGGCCAAATATGTGCTAAAGCAGTTGCCTGGAATATTGCCGCCGCAACGCATGCTGAAATTGATCAACTCAATATTCTTAATGCCGCTTTGCTCGCCATGCAACGTGCCGTTAACGGTTTACTGGTGCCTCCTGACAAAGTATTAGTCGATGGTAACCGCTGCCCGGATGTGCCTTACCCAGTGGAAGCAATAGTCGCGGGTGACGCAACTATAGAGCAAATCTCCGCTGCCTCAATTATTGCTAAAGTATGGCGCGATCGCGTAATGATTGAATTAGATAAGAAACATCCAGAATATGGATTTGCCGCCCATAAAGGTTACTCGACCGCAGCTCACATGGCTGCTATACAAAAGTATGGCCCGTTAAAAGAACATCGCCGCAGCTTTTCGCCAGTAGCAGAAAAAATTAATGAACTACAAGCTGTTTAGAATTTTTGCTGTTTGCTTGTCCTTCCTGACAATGCTCTTTTTTGTCATCCTATTCTTGTCATCCCCGAAAATGCGCAGCATTTATCGGGGACCTCATCTCTACCCCTGTGGGCCAGCCGAATCCGTACTAATCGCGCCAGGAAAATTCAACGCGTAATGCGTGCCTTTATCTAGAAACAATTCTTGTTTCACTGCACCTTGCACTAGGTTATTGATGCTGCCAGTAATATCTTGCAGTACAGCTTGTGCAGGGCGACGGTCAAATTTGCCCAAGTAGCTTGTTCTGTAGATTTCAAAACTTACATAAGATATTAATGCTTCAGTAAAATGCTTTGGCAGTTCAAGCGTTACGTTAGAACTTGCAACTGTAAGTTCTTGTAACAAATCAACCGTTGCTTTGGCATTCATTGTAGTTACGCGTGGCATGCTGGCCAGAGTTTTGCGGTTAATGTTGTCTGCTTGTACGCGAATGTTGTCGTTCTTAAAGTGTTGATCAACAATTTGTGAGTCAGCCACTGTCGCAGTTAAATCAAACGCTAAGTTATTGTCTTTAGTAAAGAACGCTAATTTAGAAGTAATGCCATCTAATCTAACTACTTCTTGTGAATTTTTACTATAAGTAACATTTTCTGCAGTTAAAGTATTGCTGCTGTTGTATTCTGCGTCGTTCTTATTTGCATCTAAGTTTAAAGTCAGATTTTTCATGCCAAAGGTCCAATCGTCGGTATTCATCGCGATATTTGGCAATGTGATGAAACCATGGTAATACGAGAAGTTAAAATCATGCTCAATAAAACCATTCACCGTATCCCATGCAACATGAAATTGTGTAGGTGTAGTTTGATCTATTGCTGCTACGCGCACCCAAGTTGTCGCTTGTTTAGAAAATTTAACCAAAGTAACGATAGACAATGGGTTTTTGACCATGGCATAGTCTTCGAAGCGTTTTCCCCACGGGTCTCCCAAAGTGGTTGTAACCTGTCCGGCAGCAATTTTAATGCGCGGGCCATTCTCGGTATTGGCAGCAATAATTGGTCCGTGGGTGATAACTTGGTGTAGAGGAATAACCTGTTCATCAGCACGGTCTTTGCCGACTTCTACAGTAATATCGGCGGTAGAATGAAATAAACCGCGCTTGTAGTTAAGTAAGTTAACTTTGATGTTGGGCTGGGTATTTAGTTTAGCAATGGCTTCATAGTACCCTTTTTGAATCAATTTGCCAGATAGGAAATAAGCGCAAACCGTGGCTAACGTGAGCGTGGCTAATACTAGGGATAAACGTTTTGTCACGATCGCTCCTTGTTCAATGCGCCGATTCAGGCATAATAAGAATACATTTTAAGTTAAACCCTGGGTTCATACAAGGCCATAATACACGTAACAAAAGGACACTATGTTCGTACATCTGCATTGTCATACCGAATATTCGTTAGTTGACGGACTTTTGCGCATTGATGACTTGGTGGCGGCGACCAAACAAATGGGCATGCCGGCCGTGGCCATCACCGATCAGGCAAATTTATTTGCCATGGTTAAGTTTTACAAAGCAGCCTTAGCGGCAGGTGTAAAACCAATTATCGGCAGCGATATTTATATTGAAAATTCACAGCAACCTGATCAGCCATTCAAGGCGATATTCTTATGTCAAAACATTCAAGGATATAAAAACCTTACTAAATTAATAAGTAAAAGTTACTTGGAAAACCAGATCAGCGGCAAAGCAGTTGTGCAGAAAAGCTGGCTGCAACAATATAGCGCAGGCTTAATTGTAGTTGCTAACGCACGCGAAAGTGATATTGCCAAAGCTCTATTGGCAGATCAGGAATCTATAGCAGCAAAACTTGCCGCGCATTGGTCGGCACTATTTGTAGATCGTTTTTATTTGGGCATAACTCGTACCGGGAAAAATGATGAAGAAGAATACAACACTTCTGTACTAAAATTTAGTGCGCAACATCATTTGCCATTGGTTGCATTAAACGATGTGTGTTTTATGCAGGCAGATGATTACGAAGCAC
>DATIHV010000095.1:0-1830 GCA_035480295.1 Gammaproteobacteria bacterium | reverse complement strand
TGAAGTCCGTATTCAGCTTGAGATCCTATACCTATAAATTTTTTGCACCCGCATGCAGTGGCCAAAGCCAATAGGAACTTTAAGGCCGGTATGTTGCTAAGTTGATCATCAGAGCTATGACTTTTATTTTCAACTCCATGCCATGCGGCATGTATAATCGCATCCGGTGCAAAATTGTGGATTTGTTGCTGCCATGCTTGTTGCTCTTCTAAAGTCCCGTAAATCACCTTAAGGTTTTCTATGATGTCACTTATGCGCCATAGGTTTGCATGAGTGCGTATTAAAACGGCAACATCATGGCGACGATTAAGAGCTTCACGCGCTATGTAACTACCTAAAAATCCTGTAGCACCGGTGAGAAAAATGCGCATATCATCACTTTTAATATTTTCAGAATCGAGTATTATAGCACGGTGTGACGTTATATTTAATGGGGCTAACATTCATGAAAGGCGCTGATTATATTGCAGAATTTCTTGCCAGCAAAGGCGTTAAGAAAGTTTTCTTAATGACCGGTGGCGCAGCAGCTTTTATGATTGATGCTATTGGTAGGCACCCAAATGTGGATTATGTATGTTTTCATCACGAGCAATCTGCAGCTATGGCTGCTGATGCTGCTTGGCGCACAAATCGCACTGTGGGCGTTGCAATGGCTACTTCCGGGCCTGGCGCAACCAATTTATTAACTGGTATAGCATGTTCATTTTTTGATTCAATTCCAGCGTTACACATAACTGGGCAGGTAAATATGCGTGAAAGCTCTGCATATTTAGGAGCCACTCCAAGGCAAGCGGGGTTTCAGGAAACGAAAATTGTTGAAATGGCCAAGCCGATTACCAAATATGCCAAGCAAGTACGAACGCCAGAAGAATTGCGCCATGCACTAGAAGAAGCATGGACCGCAGCCACTACAGGTCGTATGGGGCCAGCTTTGATCGATGTGCCAATGGATGTACAACAAATGGAAGTGGGCGAGCTACAGCCTGCACAAGCCCTACCATCAATCGCATTACCGGCGCCTGAAAAAGAAGAGATACGCAATAAATTATATGATTTTACATCTAAAGCCGAACGCCCTCTAGTATATTTTGGTGCAGGTGTGGGGCTCGCTGGTGTTGAACAAGAAATTCAACAATGGTTACGCGAGACTAATTTGCCGTTTGTATCTAGCTGGAATGCATCAACTTATTTTGATCATGATCTGCCGAATTATTGCGGTTGCGTTGGAGTGTACGGTAATAGGGGTGCAAATTTTCTAGTACAAAATTGCGATCGAATGCTGGTGCTTGGTAGCCGCCTGGATAATAGACAGCGATCTTCAAATGCTAAAAAGTTTGCACCGCGTGCTGAATTACTTGTCGTTGATGTAGATGCGGAAGAATTGGCGAAATACAAAGGCGATGAATATCAAACATTATGTTTAGATCTAAAATTTATGCCTGATATTTTGCACACATTAAAAATTCCAACTTTAAATGTGGTATGGAATAATTACGCCGCGCAAATGAAAGATCAATACTTCGGTAAATGTTTCAGTAGCTTTGCGGCAAAACATGGTACACAATCACCATATGAGGTGGTAAAGCGCATTAATACTTTAATTGCGAAAGATGCACTCGTTATTAACGACACTGGAGCTGCGATGTGTTGGTTCTTTCAAACCTTTCATCGTGCTGAGCAACAAGTGTTTACCGCAGGTGGCAACTCGCCTATGGGTTACGCGCTACCTGCTGCCATTGGTGCCAAATTGTTGGAACCTAATAAACAAGTAATATGTTTTTCTGGGGATGGTGGTTTCCAGCTAAATATTCAAGAATTGGCGGTATTAGC
>DATIHV010000094.1:0-1860 GCA_035480295.1 Gammaproteobacteria bacterium | reverse complement strand
TGAAGAGATCAGAGCTGCAGATCAGATCTCTTCGAGAATGTACTTCTGCTCAACTTCATGCGCGCAGTGATTTTCTACTTGTAATTACTGCAGATTTATCTGCTTCGTCTTCATGTATAACTTTTTTCGTATCTGCAGCGTGAACAATTTCTTTGATTAAATCTTCGGTAGTTTTGACCGCGCTTTCTGCAGCTTTCAATGCAATACTTAGAACTGCGCCAGCCAAGGCATTATTTACTTTATTGCCCAAGATTGCGCCACGCGCTGCGGCATTGCCAAGTTGCGAAAACGTTAAAATATGTGGATTAGGATTAGCCGCCATATTGCGACAGATTTTTTTTATTGCTTCCATGATTGCTCCTGTGTTAAACCTAATAGCAGGTTAACCAATCGCAAGCAGAAGCATAATCACTAAATTATTTACTCTACATCTTTAGGTTTCAGAAAATCATCATTAGATAAAGCAAGTTCTTTGTAAATATCTGGTGACAACTCATACACCCATGCAGATTTTGCTTGATTAAAAGATAGTACCTTCTGTTGCAGCTCAGGTTTCGACGCTTCACTAGCATTTGCCTGTACTTTGGCGAGTACTTTATCACCATCTTTTATCATGTTTAAAACTACTTTAACACCGGGAAACGTTTCCAATGTGGCGGTAATACCATTGTTCCAATCAAGATTATTAGATGCTGGGCGCACATCATTAAACTCCAATTCCGCCATCTCGAACGGCACTGTATTTACCGCATCTAAATCTAGTACCATATCTTTTTTAAGCACTACGTTGGTTAAGCTAAAGTCTTCTTGTTCTTGTTTTTCTTTGGTAATCGTAACTTTGCCAGCTTTATTCTTATCAATCTCTACACGCTTAATTTGATCACTTTCAATTATTCCCAGCAATGGCTGCTCAACCCAATCACGAAAATCATTGCTTAACGGAATGACACCTTGTACTAGCCATGCTTGATCTTCATTGGCACGACGCACAAAAATATTTTCCTTGTATTCTTCGCCAAGATTAATACCTTCGCGTTTGCCAATGTATAGTTTGACTATAGCATCATTGTATATATCAGTGATTGTTATTAATACCGCTTGTGAATCTGCTTCAGCTATGTCGTTCACGTCTAGCTGTTTGTAATATTCTTTATTGCTTGTTTTTGGTTCTACAACCCGCAAATCAGCAAGACTGTAAATTAATTCCTCAACTTTTTCACGTAAGACAGGATAATTATTCTTTTCACCAACTTGCCATACATCACCAGCTTTCACCAATGTAAGCGTACGCTTGCTGTCTTGTAAGACCACCTTTGCGATCTGATCTGGCTTTTTTAACAAACCTGGCATAAATAGTGCGTGTCTATTTTTTATAGCCGAGCCACCTGCTTTGACAGCAATCAGTACTACCGGCACTGCACAAATTGTAGTGACTACTATTAATTTTCTTAATGTTTTGGCGTTGAGCATTGTGCTCTCCTGCTTTTGACTTCGCGTTGAATTTGTAACATCCATACACCTAAACCACCTACTATTATTAGTAAAGGCACAAAACCTATAGTAAAAAACTTAATCCCAACTGCGACAGATTCTATGTCATGATTTAATTTATGGCGGACCTCGCGTAATGCACGTCGTGTTTCCACTAATTCTTGCCTGAATCCTTCCTCAGCCTTACGCTGTTGCGCGCTTAATACCATGCTATTACCATCTTTTTTTTGTGTCTCAAGCTGCTCGAGTTTTTGTTTGGTTGCTTGCAGCTTTTGTTGCAGCAGCTGCTCTGATTCATGGTATTTATCTTGGGAACGCAGCTCTAATGCGCGTATCGTTTCAAACGGGCGTGCAAAACTACCGCGATTG
>DATIHV010000093.1:0-15029 GCA_035480295.1 Gammaproteobacteria bacterium | reverse complement strand
GAGTTAAAGTACAAAAGTTTATCAATGCCGCGCACAGCGAAGAATGTGTGTTTGTGCGTGGAACGACAGAAGCAATTAATCTGGTAGCAACCAGTTTTGGGCAACAGTTTGTGCATGCCGGAGATGAGGTGCTGATTTCTGTTATGGAACATCACTCTAATTTAGTGCCTTGGAAAATGCTGTGCGACAGAACTGGCGCTAAACTGCGCGCTATTCCTGTAACTACAAGTGGCGAGCTTGATCTAACGAATCTTGATCAATTATTAACACCCAAGACAAAAATTGTCGCAATAACTCATGTTTCCAACGCCCTCGGAACCATTAACCCAATCAAAGAAATCGTGAGACGCGCCCATGCCAAAAATATTCCGGTATTAGTTGATGGCGCACAGGCATTAGCGCATATTCATGTAGATGTGCAAGATTTAGATTGTGATTTTTATGCTGCTTCATCGCACAAATGCTATGGTCCTATGGGTATTGGTGTGTTGTACGGCAAGAAGAAATGGTTAGAGCAAATGCCGCCATACCAAGGTGGTGGCGAAATGATCTTAAAAGTCACCTTTGAAAATATCACCTACAACCATTTGCCATTTAAGTTTGAGGCTGGCACTCCTTCCGTGGCCGATGCTATAGGCTGGGGTGCTGCAATTGATTACATGCGGTCCTTGGATAAGGACAAGCTACGGCAGCATGAACATGATATATATAATTATGCTATGGAAAAGTTACAAACCATACCTGGAATTAAATTTTACGGCACTGCCAAAAACAAAATAGGTATTATTAGCTTTACGCTTGATAACATTCATCCGCATGATATTGGTACGATTGCTAATCAATATGGTGTAGCTATACGCACCGGACATCACTGCAGTATGCCGTTGATGGATTTTTTTGACATTCCTGGAACCGCTAGAGCTTCTCTGGCAATGTATAACAATCATAATGATGTTGATCAGCTATGTGATGCCATAGATAAAGCGTGTGCAATGTTTCAGCGGAAGAAATGATGGATCTAGATAATTTATATCAAGAATTAATCATTGATCATGGAACAGAGCCGCGTAATCATCATGCTTTAGAAAAAGCTAATTGTGATGCAGAGGGATATAATCCATTATGTGGCGACAAGGTGCATGTTTATTTGTTGGTAGAAGATGATGCAATTAAAGATATCAGTTTCTTAGGCAAAGGTTGTGCCATATCTACTGCATCAGCATCAATAATGACGGAAGTGCTAAAAAGCAAAACTATACCCCAAGCAAAGGAAATCTTCGCGCACTTCCAGCATCTGCTCACCTCAGAAGATCCTGCACCTGAATCGTTAGGCAAATTAGCCGCTTTAACTGGCGTGCGTAAATTCCCTAGTCGTGTAAAATGCGCCACTCTTGCGTGGCACACTATGCAAGATGCTTTGAAAGGGCGCAAATAATGACGCAATGGGTTACGGTTGCAAAGCCTTCTGAAATTGAAAATCAAGGCTGCAAATTGATTGAAATCAGCAATGTCGCAATTGCTATATTCAATTTAGATGGTCAATTTTTTGCGATCAAAGATGATTGTCCGCATCAGCACATGCCATTAGCTGACGGCTTGGTAGAAGGTGATACGATTACCTGCCCATATCATACTGCAAAATTTAATATTAAAACCGGGCAATTGCTAGCTCCGCCTGCGTGTGATAATTTGACGATTTTTCCGTGTCGTGTAGTCGATGGGCAGATCCAAATTGAAGTTTAAGCAAACGCGACGCATTTCAAATGTAATAACGTGATATAAGTTCAGAGAATTACAGCACTCATTTGGAGTGTATGCATCGGAATTCCACGGCAATTATAGTCTATAAAACCTATACTTAGGGTATTAGTGGCCATCGGTTAATAAGTCAATGAGTAAATACCAATTTATCGCATATGTACTCGCTTTACTGTATATAGTTGCAGGTTATACAGCACAAGGAGAATCAACCTTACGCCGTAGTCTACGCGGTGCGGAAGATTTGGGCGACGCTAAAGATTTTGACAGCCTTTTTGAGCAAGCATCGAACATTGTGCCCTTAGGTACAACAATAGACCAACTGCTCTCGCCAAAAGAAAAAAAGGGGCTTTTATCAGTAATTCGTTCTCAAAAGTATACCGCAGTTTCACTTGAAGATTTATCAGATCATGAATTAAATGAAATTCTCTCCACAATGCAGCTTAAGCAACAAATTAGCGAGAAAGATCTACGTGGTCTTTTCCGCGCGCTTGGAGACAATAAAAGAGAACTCTCTGACGATAAGAATGCAAAGTTAACTGTAAACGATCTACTAACCTTCCTTGATGCGTCAATACCAACGGAAAGGACTCAGCGCGCGTTAACAGAAAACCCAATCGTTCATAATCTGCCTAACGGTGAATTTAGCTCATTTTCTACCGCAAATGAATATTTCGCAAGCATTCAAGACTCTGAACTATGGCAATTTGTAATAAGTAATATTGACGAGAAGGATGATCCTGGGGCTAGAATCGTACTACAGGGAGAGTTACAAAATACAAACAATGACCCAATAATATATCACTTTGACACCAGAGGCGGCTTACCGCAAGATAACGAAGCATATACAGTTAAATTTGATAAGTCGTCGCAAATATCATTGCAGAACAATGACATACTATCCATACACATTATGCCATTTAGGGATGAGATCTATTTTGCTTTGTTTGACCAAACAGGAAAGACTAAAGCAATTGTTAAATGTGATATGCCATTTGAGTATATGTACCCTAGGATACAAATAGATTTTGCCGCAACAGGGATAGGTCAAGTGCTCGAAATGACACCATTACTCACGCTAGCTGATGCAACTTTTTCACCCACCAGTACATCACCAACATCAAATCCTACTAAAAGACCAACAGCACCTGTAACTAACACAACAAATCCTAGCATACCCACAAAGCAGCCTACCATGACTGATGCAGATTCTATCGACATTAACCATTTATTTGAGGCAGCTTTTGGCACAATGGCGACTTTAATTGGAGGTGCAGGCGCAGGATTTGGGTCATATTTAATATCAAAGAAATTACTCGCACAGTGGCACAAAAGAAAAATATCATTTAAAAAATTATTAACTCAAATAGAAAATGGCACATTTGCACGAGAAAATATAGACCTTAGCAATTGCCAACTTCAAAACGAAGATTTTAAAAAATTAATGCACACATTAGCTAGACATCCAAATATTTATGCACGTATTACAGAAATTAATTTATCAAATAATAACTTGTCAGATCTGTCGGTGGCGCAACTAAAGCTTTCAATGGCACCTTCTTTAAGGTTGCTAAATTTAAGCAATAATGCATTAGCGCTCCCACCAAATTTATTAGGAGCCAACGTAAGGTTGCGCGTCGAAGTTGCTAATAATCCATTTACCCCTGCAAGTGTTGCAACATTAAAATACTTAAGTCCGCGTTTCAATCTTAATTATGATCCAGGCTCAACAGGAGAGCTTGATGCAGAAAAGCTACGCGACCATTTCAAGCAAATTCGCACAGACTACTTTAACGGTCCATATTTTACACGTCTAGTTCTTGATTGCTACAAGATGTCTGTAGGAGTGCGTGTGCTAGCAAATGCGCAGAGTTTATCAGGTGGGATTCCTGTTCCTGAAGATAAATTGCCTGCAAGCATTTTACAAAATATGGACATTCTCTCTGATTTTAAGCGCATTATTGCTTACCATACAGAAATATTTTCTCAAGCATTTAACACAGCTCCAGCAATAGATAGTCAAGTTTGGTTAAACTTTCGCGTCAATGAGCTCCCTCTCATAGTTAATAGGGCTAAGGAACATGCTGAACAGATATTGCAAAATGTCGCGCATAGCGCTTTAATTGATCAAGTAGCCAATAGAATTATTGCTGAAAGAAACCTTGCTACAGGAAAGGACACAGGAAATACAATAAGTTTGGTATAAACTATAATAATGGCTTGTCCCTTTACAACCTTATTCATGACAGATATTAAAACCTTTTTTGCAAGCCCTACTTGCCCGGCCAAGCAATCGAAGTTTGCGCAGTAGCCGGGATCTATTCTCTCACAATTAATCGTGCCGTCTTATCGTTGCGTAATCCTATAAAGCTAGGATGCCGTAAATGCCCCGCACTCGTCCATTCTGTAAACTGAATTTCTGCAACCAGTTTTGGATCCAACCAGGTGATGCCCTTGGATTTTAAATTGTAATCTGTAAACGGGGTAGTCGCACGCGCTAATTTGCGCATTTTTTGAAACAATATGTGCAATAATTCTTGATCAAAGCCAGTGCCAACTTTGCCGGCATACGTAAATTTGCCGTTCTTATAGTAACCTAGCAACAACGCCCCAAAATGCGATCTGCTTCCCTGAGGCGCGGTGTAGCCACCTATGACTAGCTCCTGCCCTTTAGCGCATTTAAACTTTAACCAGTTTTTAGAGCGTTTGTGTCCATATTTACCAGTAGCTAGTTTGGCAATTAAACCTTCCCATCCAGCTTTGCATGCTTGCTGTAAAAACTTTTCGCCCTGCCCCACTTTATATTCTAAATGCCGCAATGGATCTTTAAATTTGAAAGTGTGCAGCAAGATTTCTTTGCGTTGCATTAACGACAAATTGCACAGGTTATAACCATTAAGGTGCAAAATATCGAATACATATGCATAGACAGGCACTTGTTTAATCAGCGCAGCGCTCGGATCTTTAGCATGCATACGTGGTTGCAGCTTTTCAAAACTGCTAACCCTGCCAGCAAACGCTACAACTTCACTATCAAGAATAAAATCGCCAGGCAATTTAGCAACTGCTGCTACTAAATCCGGATATGCATTGTTTTGATTTTTTTTGTTACGTGACAGAATTGTTACCTTCTTGCCTTTTTTAAATAGCAAACAACGCATACCGTCCAGCTTGCATTCAAATATCCAATTTGGATCAGAAAAGTACTCGTATGTTAATGTAGCCAACATTGGCGCGCTCCAAGCTGGCTGTGTTTGCTTCACTGGCGTAGATTTATTACTCATCTTTGGTAGCTATATTTGCATTATCCGGAGCAACCCTAAATAGCAACCAGTTTTTATTCTTTTCATCTGGTTTGTGCATTAAAACCAAGGCGTATGTTCCTTTGAGTTTTTTGCCGTGCAATTTTACTTTAACTCTACCAGCTTTAATTGAATCACGAATCGGATTTTTTGATGGTGTATGGCTAATTGTTTCATAAGTACCGGCATCCCAGATTTCAACCGTACCTGCTCCATAGTGTCCTTCAGGGATGATGCCTTCAAATTTACCGTAATCTAATGGGTGATCTTCAGTTTGCACTGCTAGACGTTTCTCATTCATGGTTTTAGAAATGCCTTTAGGGACCGCCCAGGATTTCAATACCCCATCCACTTCGAGGCGAAAATCATAATGTAAATGGCTAGCATTGTGCTTTTGTACCACAAAAGAATTACCCTTACCTTTTTTGCCACCAGTCGGCTCAGGAGTGCCTGAGAAATCACGCTTAGCGCGGTATGTAGTAAGTTTTTTTCCTGTCATGATACCAAAAGCATAGCAGAATCGACTAGCTATTGGCATAGCTGCTGTATATGTATCTACTGTTAGATTATATGGTATTGAACCAATGCAACTGTAGACAGTCAAATATAAGCAAACAAAATCTTATATATAGGCTTAGTACATGTCAGCAACTCATCATGATGATATATCGGCCTCAGCTGGATTTCCATCCATCGAGACATTTTTAGCCCAAAATGAGGAGAAAGCAGATGTGCTTCTGGGAGTGCAAAATCGGGCAGCAATTTATTACGTTAAATATTTAACAGATGGAATAGAGAATTTGGTGACATTAGAGCCGTTCTCTAGCACTGATCAAGTCGAGTTTGTTCTTACACATAACTATGATGAAAAAAGCGGTCACACCTATGCCTTACATGCATTTCCCATTGGATATACTAAAAATTGGATTGCGCATCATGGTCGTAGCGAGATCGATAGATCAAACATCGTAGCAATTTCGCACGGATCCTTTCAGAATCCTCCTGCTGCGCTGGTTGAGGTATTTAAATATCCGTATGCATACTATTTTAATCAACAAGATGCTGTGGCTGCGCGAAAAGATATAGCGCATAAATATTCTCCTGCGGGGATTAGAGAGAAATTTAGATCCTTAAGTCTAAGCGATGATCCAGGACAAGCAAAAGTAACTATTTTAGAAGCAATCCGGCATTACATTGACGTTGCCCCAGCAACTCAGGTGCTTGATGTACTATACCAAGATTCAGCGGTTCTTGAACATTTGCAACTATCGCAGAGTGATTTCATTGAATTAATATTTATTAGTTCGTATCTTGGCCGAGATCGTAATCAAGTTCATGAATTTATGCATCGAAACCACATAGATCCCAAAACAATTGAATTTTCGAATGAAGTATTTGTAAGAATTATAGCCCATTCTTTAAGCCTAGTTGAAGTGAATTTAGATGCCCCCAGGTTTACTAAGCTACTTTTCTTAATAGCGCAATTTGGGCACAAGTTACCTCAACCAATGTTATTAAATGCTTCGGCATTTATGGCCTTAAATAATTTTTTTGTCAAAAAGAAAATATCCGAGGAAACACATAAATTATTTGTAAGATTAATTGAACTGGCAACTAACAAGCTTACAGATGGGTATATAAATAAGGTATTTAATCTGATAGGTACGTTAATGATGGAGCAGCGAAGCGAAGATCCGGTAATAGTTAATGGCTCTAGCCAAATCCTTTTGCCGACACTAACAGTGCTAGCCAATAGTGCGCCGACATCAAATGACGCAGAATATGATGACTATATTTGCGATCAGTTTCACGAACTGATCAAACGTGAACCATTGAATGGCTACAAGCTATTAATTGATTTCTTCAAAGAAAACCCGAATTTTTTAATACGTATGCAAGAATGGAATCATGAAATCAGCCGCACAATTCTTAATGATTGCTTAGATGCCGTCAATGCTGAAAATACAGCAGTTGATGAATGCCTGGCACAATTAATTACAATGCTGCGGATTGACAAACTTAAATTTAAACTTGCTGAAGATAAACCAGATTTTACATTGGCTAAAGCTATTCAGGAACAATTTAAGCTGGGCTACATTAACCATACAATATATAACGCCATACCAGGCATTCAACTTGAAGTTACAAAGGATATTTTAAAAACTGCATTTTGGAATTTTGCGGGGAAAAACATAAGCTTTGAGGTTTTATTATTCATATTTAAAACATTTATTAAAAATTCCGTTGACAAGCGCAAGGCTAACGCTCGATCTAGTCAGTTATTAGATGCACAATTCGCATATACCATGCTTTTAAGCGCGAGTCCCCGCTGGCTTGGACCCGATGAAAGTAGATCATTATATTCTGCATTTTCCCCACTTATGCAACATTTGATTTTAAAAAGTGTTAATCTTGCAGATGCCAATAATGTTATAAAAAGGATCTGCGCAATGATAAATAACACCGAAGGCTATAACATGGAACAAGCATTTTATCAACCAGTAATACAATCCTACATACGTTTTTGTCTGCAGCAGATTCAAGATGGAAAAATGACGCCACAACAGTTGAAAGTCTCTATCAACTCTACAGTCAATGAATTGTTAGGTGCCCTAGTTAAAAGTCATGTAAATTATAACACGCATAACCATACTGTTACCGATTTGTTGCGGTTTTTAAGTACTTTGCAGCAAAAGATTGATCCAGGCAAAAAATATATATTGGATCAAAGCATATTTTATGACATCGAAGCAGAAGAGCCCGCACAAGAGAGCATACTATTTACTCCAGAACGCGCAGATTTATATTTAATATTTAAAGATTTTTCATCTATCGTGCAAGGCCCACTTGAGCGTATTGAACGAATTAAGAGCAAACTAAAATTTGTAGCTAGTCATCTATCAAGCGAATTTTCTACTGAATTTCAAAACGCGGTATCTTTAATTGATGCAGTTCGCAGCCAACAATCAAATCGTCCTGTATATTTTGAAGAACATCCTGAGCTGCACACACCTGCTGCATTTGCCGCATGGGTTCTCAACGAAATGCTGCAACACTCGCCATATGTAATTGCTGACGTACTTATACCATTGCAGCAATATATTGACGAAGATCAAATTAGTGAACGGATTAGAGAATTTATGCTGTCTAATATAAATTCAGCTGCATATGCAACTGATATTTCAATAATAGACGGAGAACTTCATCGATATTGCACGTATTTAACATTGAATGATAAGAAACTAATCTATGAAGCCATTCTTTCGTCAGACAGGCCTGCTTTGCTGCTGAAAGCTATATTTAAGCAAAGTGGTGGGCTGTTTTATGAGGCGCTAAGCATTGAAGAAGAAGCAGCCATGCTTGGTGTTTCACTTGTAGATGCCAAACAACAATATTTTCTGCTTGTCGCATCGGAAAGATTAGATCACGCAATTGGGACAGTTACACAGGCACATGACCGAATTGACATAGATTTAATCACGGATGTGGCAATATATTTACAACGGCTTGTTCCCTATGACAGCATACCACCTGTTGCACGTTATAATTTCTTTTTAAAATTGCTGACTGCCCTAAGTCATGCTTGGCATGGACCTAGAGTACTTGATCTTGCATCTCAGTACAATCAACCGCTTCATAAAGCAATTGCTGCATTACTCTATGAAGAAATCTTGTCAGATGATGAAAAATTAAATTTATGCATTCTTTTTCTTAATGACGCGCCAGAGGATATAAAGTTAATATTTCTAGAGCTTATTCCCGATAGCTTATTTCCGCAAGTCTGTGCTTCGGTTACGATTTTTGATGAATATGCTGGTCGCCAGGAGCCGGTATCTATTTTTTGTCTACATTACTATACAACTGAGCAATTTAGCAGCACGCTTGCGCGCAGGTTTAGAAAATTGCCAAGTGAAGAATATATAGAAGACATAAATCGATGTAAAATCATTCGTGATATTGATGCTGGATCCTTTAACCTTGCCAATTATTATGCGTCAGACTTTGCAAGTGTTGCTAAATTTGCTCTATATAATGGCGTTGTTGAACAAAAGTTTTCAGAGGCCGCTGATAATTGGGAAAACAAGCAACGCAACCGTGGCGGATTGTTCTTTACCAGATCTAGTCAAACTGCACCGCAGATAGATCCACAGAAGAAATATGCGTGGTACATTACTTTCTTGCGCAAGCAAAAATTTAGATACGCCTTCACGGCAGATGGCAGCAATTTTATTGGTGAATTGTTAAGCAAACACCCGGACATGATGTTAGCAGTTATCATGGCGAGCGCAAAAAAGATAATCTCCACTCGCACCGCTACGACCAAGCAAAATGCTGAAGGCGTATTTCTAAGCTGCATGTTGCAATTGTGTAAGGAAGTTACTGATGCAACGCCGCAAAATGATCCTAAGCGCCAGGCCCAAGATGCTGCTTTAGAGTATTTGCTTAAGTCTAAAGATAAAGATGCGTTTTCGTTGATGCTAGAGCGGATCCAGCTTTCCAGTCCACAAAGAACCTGGCCAAGTACTCGTGAACTCGAAGAGCTTATACAACGCATCCACGAATATGATGAAGCACACCGCCCACGATCTAGAGCCAAACGCTGACAATACTAATCACGATGCTTATTTCAGTAGTTTTTGTGCGAGTTCCGCCAACCGTTTACCAAGCGCAATCGCGATTTGTTTTTCATGGTCGCTAATATCATTGTCGTTCTTTAAGCCTGCGACATGTGATGCACCATATGGCGTGCCGCCGGTAACAGTATTGTTCAAAGCTACATCCGTATATGGCACACCAAGCACTAACATACCGTGATGCAAGAGCGGTAACATCATGCTCAACAATGTCGTCTCCTGCCCGCCATGCATACTGTTGCTAGACGTAAACACACAAGCTGGTTTGCCAACTAGCGTGCCGTCTAACCACATACTACTCGTGCCATCTAAGAAAAATTTCAAAGGCGCCGCCATGTTGCCAAATCTAGTTGGACTACCTAACGCCAACCCGGCGCAATGCGCTAAATCATCTAAAGTCGCATACACTGCTCCATCCGTTGGAACGGCTGGCTCTATAGCGGCTGTAGTCGCTGCAACCGGCGGTACGGTCCTAATACGAGCTTCAATGCCTGCAACTGATTCAATGCCGCGTGCTATCAATTGCGCTATTTTTGCGACTGAACCTGTGCGACTATAATATAAGACTAGGATATATGGCATTGGGATCTCCATGCAAGAAGGAAAAATGACTAAGATCGGGCGCCGTTGTTTTGTGGCAGGCGTTGTACAAGGTGTATTTTACCGACATGGCACTAAAGAACAAGCAGATTCACTAGGATTGACCGGTTGGGTGAAAAACCTCGACGATGGGCGTGTTGAAGCATTATTATTTGGCGAAGAAGATCAAGTTGTTACTATGTTAGAATGGTTAGCTGTTGGGCCAGATCGCGCCGTAGTAACTAGCTTGGAAGTATTTGAAGCTGATTTAGAGCCCGCCACTTCGTTTGAAATTGTGAGAGATTAATGGATAGTATTTTTCATGCGATTGTATTAGCAATCGTGCAAGGTTTAACCGAGTTTTTACCTGTATCTAGTTCCGCACATCTTATTTTAGTGCCCATTTTATTGCACTGGCCCGATCAAGGCATAGCCTTCGATGTTGCTACACATTTAGGCACTCTAATTGCATTATTCATATATTTCCGTCATGAACTGAAATTAATGATCAAAGATTGGTTTAAATCTTTAACCGGCAAAACCTCTAAAAACGCGCGCTTAGCATGGGCGGTTGGCTTTGGCACAATTCCTGTTGGTATCGCTGGCATTGTGTTCAATGGTTTCATAACGTCGCATTTTCGCGTCGCAATGGTGATTGGAGTCACGACTATTGCGTTCGGTTTGTTACTTGGACTTGCAACATTGCTGGCAAAGCAAAAGCGCGATGAGTATACCCTAACCTGGCGCGATGTATTAATTATTGGTTGCGCACAAGCTATAGCATTGATCCCCGGCACGTCTAGATCTGGAATTACGCTTACTGCTGGCTTATTTGTAGGCCTAACCAGAACTGCAGCAGCACGCTATTCGTTTTTGTTGTCTATTCCTGTAATAATGTGTGCTGGTGTAACAGAAGGTTATCGTTACTTTTCAACATATCAAGTTTACGATTATAAGCCATTGCTTGTTGGAATGATTGTGGCCGCCATAAGCGGCTATATATGCATCGATATATTTTTACGCTTACTGCAACGTTATGGTGTCATGCCATTTGTGATATATCGATTAATTTTAGGCGTGATTTTACTAGCGTTATTTTCTTAGGCCTGAATTAGCATAGGGAGGTGTCATGGCACGTGCAATCTGGAAAGGAAGCATTAGCTTCGGCTTAGTTAATATCCCCGTGCAATTATTTTCGGCGGAAAAGCCTAGCGAGCAATTGCATTTCCACTTATTAGATAAGAAAACGCATACTAGAATTCATAATCAACGAGTCAACGAAATGGGCCAGGAAGTGCCATGGGACGAAATTGATCACGCTTACGAATTCCAAAAGGGCAAATACGTAATCGTTAATCAGAAGATGCTAGAAAAAGCAGCTGCTGCAAACTATGAAACTGTTGAGATCGCCAAGTTTGTGCCCTTTGCGCAAATTGATCCAGTTTACTTAGCCAAACCTTATTATTTGATCCCCACGGAATCTGGACTCAAAGGCTACACTCTATTGCATGACATTTTAAAACGCACCAAAAGCGCCGGCATTGCCACGGTAGTTATAAAAACGCGTGAACATATCGCGGCTATAATTCCGCAGGATGATTATCTAACGCTTATTATTTTACGTTATGCCAAAGAATTACACGCTTTAAAGGAATTTGCTGCGTTAACACCAAAAACCAAAAGCAAGCTTAAAATAACGCCCAAAGAAATTGCGCTAGCCGAACAATTAGTTTCCAGCATGAGCGGCAAATGGCAGCCAGAAAAATATTTAGATAACAGCAACGAACTATTACGCAAATTAATCAATGCGGATATTAAAAAAGGCAAAGCGATCAGCAAAAAAGCCAAAACAGTGGCTAAATCAGAAAAAGTTCTGGACTTTGCTGAGTTACTTAAAAAAAGTGTTGCTGCAAAAGAGAAAAGAAAGCGCGGATAGCTAAGTACTGTATGCAAGTTATTATTTAATAAGTGTAATGTTTGATTTACAAATTTCTACATTCCGTGTTTTTTGTCTTCATCCTCATCCTCATCCTCATCCTCATCGGAATCGGTTTTAGTTTCGATATTTTGTTCATCATTTTTTTCATTACGACCTTCTTGTTTAGACGCTTCTTTTTTACTCTGCAGAGCTTTATTCCATAAATCTTGTGTGGTCCACTTTGGGCCCAAACCGGAAATGTCTAAATTAAAACTTAAACTGTCACGTCTTGCCAAAGCTGCGATCAGCGGTGCAATTTGTTCATCTATTTGTGTCTGCGTTAAAGCACCGCCGTCTTTAGTAAAACGGTCTACAAACTTGATTTTTAAAGCAGATAATTTACCGCTATTTATTAATGTTGCAAGATTTTTTAAAGCATTCTCATCTAACACCACTTCCAACTCTAATTTTTCTAATGCGGTATTGTGAATATTTTTGGCAAGACCAGATAGAACATCCGACGGCAGGTGACGTTCTGCAGTAAACTCAACTAACGTCTTGTTCTTACTCAGAGCATCAAATATAAGCATGTAGTTCTCAGCACTTGAATCAATATCAATCACTAAATGCTTCAAAGCAGGAGCGTTTGCTATTAGTTTCGCAATCATTGCATTACTCTTGACACCTCCAACACATCGTGCCAAGACCAACCTCTCAAGATTGTCTTTGTGTAATAGCGCAGAGCATATCACTTCAAGATCTTCATCATTAAACCAATTATTATTTAAAACCAGACTTTTTAGATTTGATAAATTATGCAACATCAGCATTACAATATAAATCGACCTCCCCTCTGGATCGAGTTCTAGACTACTATTAGCCGGGTTAACTTGGTGGCCCAGTTGGAAATCTTCAATCCACAGGTTTTCGAGCACATTTAGTCCACCCACTAGATCGCAAAATTCCTGTAATTGCTCTGCATCCATATAGTAATTTTCCGGTCCGTTGCCACTTAGCAGCAATTCATGAATGTTGTGATCACGTAACGATGTTATTAACTGTTCAAACGACTCTTTATCCATTTTGCTCCCTCAATTGACGTTTAAAACAACTGTGTAATGTGATTTGTAGTCAACTTTACATTCCAAAGGAGCGGGTCGGATTCTGGCGATATTTGTTTGCCGCTTCTTGATATTTAGTATCACCAGCAAATTTTTCTGTATATAGTTCTTGGGCTTCGTCACGTGCCTTTTCTTCGTGCTTTTTAATGGCTGGTTCTTGTTGTTTAATTTTTGCTTCGCGCTCAGGGAACTTTTTACTAGAAAAATGTTTACTAGCAACTGGTCCTTGATATGGAAATGGGTTAGTACCATCTTTGTATGCTGTATCTATAAATGCCACTAAAACCTCTAAATTCCTTGGAGGAATTATTACTTCTCCACCATCTTTATTCTTTAAAGTATCTTTGCCAGGCTCACCATATGGATCGCGAATTTTACCGCCGCTTATCACAATATATTTTAGCGCGTCCATATGGTTTTCTAGTTTCAGTTCGCCGCGATCAGTAGGATTAAGAGAGCTGCCTGGATCTGGAGGTTCATCAATAGCTCTGCGATCAAAATAAACTGAGCAGCTATACAGTGCTTTAAAAATTTCATCTCTGTCTTTGCCGTTAACAAGCAAAGAATACAAATCGTTGAGAGCTTCGTCGAAGCGATAAATCTTTGACATTTTCTTATACTCCAAATAAATACTCACTAATGAGTAGGACATTAGCGATTTCACTTGGTTCAATTAATATAGCAAGGACTGTATAAATAATTGGTATTTTAGAATTGACCAGAAGTCACTAAGCGGTTATTCACCGCAAGCCTCAATCCATAAATGTCAGGAATGTCCGGATCGGATTACCGCCAAGACGGCGATATTCTTCTCTATAGATTCGATCATCTGGTAGCGGACGCACTTCTGTATTTCTGCGCATATACTCGCGCCACATAAGAACGCCTGAAACAGCGAAAATTGAAATGCTTCCATAAAGGAATGTATAAGCTAAATGAGCGCCCTCTCTACGTTCTGCTTCAGCTCTGTATGCTTCGATGCTAGATGCATTTAACAATGCACTTTCAGTATCTGCATGTGCGATTACATCACTAAGCAATTTATTAGTTGCTTGTGGATCCTTGTCATTCAAAACTAGGCCACATGGATCAAATGGCGCTTTTTCCGCAAGGACTTCTGCAAGTTTGTAAATTTGTACTGGCCCTACAGCCAAACTAGGTGTGTCGTGCCATGCTCTTCTAAAAAGTAAAGGTGCAATGCGCGCGTCTTTTGCTACCAAATTATAAAAGTCTATCTTATAACCATCACCAAGTGGCATATTCAAAGTTGCATTAGGATTAATTTTATACAAAACTTCGTTCACGCGAACACTGCCATGATCCTGCCATGTGCATTTTACTTGATCGTAGAAATTTGGCTTTAAAGCGACAACCAATATTCTGGAAAATTTTTCCATTTTTTTAGAGGTCCAATTATGTTGCGCGGCCGAGTAATAAGTTGGCATAAGACACATATCTAGTGCACAAGATTCTTGCGGCCGATAAATTGAATCTTTAACATATAATGGGTCTGGAAATAAAACATCCCACAAAAAAATCAGCGCACCAAGGAGTAGTGCAAAAACTGAACCAGCAGCTTGCATCGAAATTGGTACGTCTTCGTCTTGAACTCTATAGGGGTGAATCATGAATACAGCCTCATGCATTTAAAATGCAATTTATAAATTATATAAAGCTAGATGAAAAATATGGAATTATAACGGTTTTCTCTTAAACT
>DATIHV010000092.1:0-10221 GCA_035480295.1 Gammaproteobacteria bacterium | reverse complement strand
AAATTGACACAAATGGTGGGTTTGAGCTTTGCGGATCGATGTGTAATGGATGTTGCGTATTAGTTTGCTCTGGGCAAAATTTTGCCAAATAGCTATTAGCTTTAATATTTTCTTCTGGGCTGCGTAGACGTACTTCACTTGGAGTCTTGCGATTAATTCTTCTGTTCGTGGGTAATACTAGATCTATAGGATCTGGTAAATTGCGTGGCAATACCCAATGTGGTCTGTCCATTACGTGTAAGACTTGCGATTTTTGTGCCAAATGCGCTGCAATTTCGGCGCCGCTAAAGCCCATACCTACAACAGTCACGGTTTCACCCAAATTCGAGCTAAACAAATTTTTATAGTGGTGACTATGCATTAGGTGGGTTTTTTGATTGCGCCCAAATTCCTCTAGCCCGGGGATATTCGGTATATTTGGTTGCGCAAAACTGCCAGAAGCTACGACTAAAAATTTAGCATAGATTCGCTCCGGCGGCCTACGGGTTCTTCCTATCGTTATTGCCCAACCTGCCAGATCTTCTTCGATATAAACATAACTGTTAAAGCGGATATATTGGCGCAGCTCAAACATCTCCGCATAATCATGAAAATAGTTATACATTTGCTGAGCTGTTGGGAACATTGGTGCGGATTCTGGCCAAGGCAGATCAGAAAAGCTACATGTGAATTTTGACAGATTAGTGCGTAATGGCCATACACCGCCGGAGTGTGGATTCCACATTCCGCCAATATCGTTATAGCGTTCAAATACCATTGGCGTTAAACCATTTGCCAACGTCCAACGTGCAGCAGCTAAGCCAGCTGGTCCTGCGCCAATTATCGCAACCGTATCATTATGCGGCATGTGCTAACACGCGACGATTACTGTGACGTTCGGCCATATATAACGCCAAGGCAATTAAACTTAAACCAATTACCAAACGCAGAATGTTTGTCTGTTCATGAAAGAATAGTAATGACACAGTAATTGCTAATGGCGATTTTAAATTATTTAACACTGCCAACGTGGCAGTCTTAGTGGTTACTGCACCTTTGTTCCATAAGAAGAAACAGATCCCAGAAGCCAGAATACCTAAATATGCTAGCATCCAAATATGGCGTGCAGTCAATTTGCTTATACTACTCCAACCTGCAAAATGTGTTGTGGCAAATGCTGCAACCAATAATGCACCAAAGAACAGCAGTGCATAGATATCTTGATCACGCATTTTCTTAGCGTTATTGCGCAGGCGCTTGTATGCAACTTGGCCAAACGCAAAACAAATATCGGAACCTTGTACTAATAAAAAGCCAATGATGATGTTTGGTTGCAGGATGTTTTTATAAGCAATCACTGCGCCGCCAAGCACTGCAATTGCGGCAATTTTCAAATAATAAAAATTAAATTTCTTGGCGTATAAATCGTTGATTAGAATTACGTATAAAGGCGTAAATGTAGTAAATAATGCCGCTTGATATGCATCTAAATATTTGAAGGAGCGTAAAAAGCATAAATACATGAGGCCATATTGTACTGCGCCAATCAGCATTAATTGTAGAGCCTGAGCTTTAGATACACTTTTTAGCCTTAAAAATGGTGTAAATACCAATAAGGCAAATGCCATGCGGCAAAAGGTTATAAAGTTTGGATCTAAACCGGCAAGATTAGTCTTGATTAAACCGTATGAGAAGGCCCAGACCAGGGATGTAGCTATGAGATAATGCATGGGTAGCTCATTATTCGCCTAAGGTCAGGTATCATAACAAAATGTCCTGCAGCCCGCAAGCATTTTTAGTTCTATGACAAACTTAATGACTTGTTAGGCATACTGGAGCCACCGGAAATGATAAAAGACATGGCTTCTTCAAAGGTCCAGTCTAACGGAGTGGTCTTTTCAATAGGCACGATTTCCAAATATCCCGATGTGGGGTTTGGGGTAGTGGGCACAAAAACCGAGGCTAGCACTTGGTTGGTCTTGGAGTCGCGCATGGTTTTAATGATAAAGCCTATAGTTTTCATTTCTTCGGATGGAAAATTGATCAATACTACTTTTTGCTCACCTTTTTCTTTGCTGTTGAAGGTATCGGCTAATTGCTTTAACGATTTATAAAAAGACCCGATAATTGGGACGTTTTTGATAGATTCATCGATAAAACTTAGTAATTTTTCACCAAGCCATACTTTGGTTAACAAGCCTATGCCATACATAATTATCAAGCTTAATATGAAACAAATTGGATACATTACAAATTTATTGTCATATATGGCCAAGCCGGATAAAAGTGGATAGGTGAATTTTGCCAGTAAAATAAAGATTATGTATGCAAAATATAGCGTTAACCAGATTGGGAGTAAAACGAATAAGCCCAAGATGATGTTACGTTGTATGTGGCCCATTGGGTTACCTTGAAAAATTAAGTAGCGTAAACAGCCCCTATATTATGGGCTGGCTGGTTATCTTTAGCAAGGACTGGAATTCGCTAGTCGGAATAGGTATAATTCCAACTCTTTTGCAGACACTAAGGTGGTAGCCATGCGACCGAGCGGCAGAGAGCATAACGAGCTCCGCGACATTAAAATTACTCGAAATTACACTAAACATGCTGAAGGATCAGTGTTAATCGAATATGGTGATACCAAAGTATTATGTAATGCCAGCATAGTGCCTGGTGTGCCGCGCTTTTTAAAAGGTACTGGTAAAGGCTGGGTAACTGCTGAATATGGCATGTTGCCGCGTTCTACTAATGAACGTATGCAACGCGAGGTTTCGCGTGGCAGTCCTGCCGGCAGAACCTTAGAAATCCAACGTCTAATTGCGCGCGCATTACGCAGCATGGTAGATACAGATAGTCTTGGTGAAATCACGATTACTGTAGATTGCGATGTGATTCAAGCGGATGGTGGTACTAGAACGGCCAGTATTACTGGTGGTTGTGTGGCGTTGATTGATGCGATAAATCATATGCAGCGTATGAATCTATTGAAAAAAGATCCATTAAAGACTTTAGTGGCTTCTATTTCTGTTGGTATATATAAAAATATGCCTATTGTGGATTTAGATTATAAAGAAGATTCAGGTGCGGAAACCGACATGAATGTGATCATGACCGAAAGTGGTGATTTTGTAGAAGTGCAAGGTACCGCTGAGGGCAAGCCGTTTAAACTCCATGAATTAAATTCTATGTTAGAACTTGCACGGCAGACTATCCCGCAGTTGATCCTGATGCAGAGGCAAGCACTCGGAATATAAGCTGTAAGATAATCAGAATAAATTAAGTAGTAGAGGTATTTATGCTCGGACAGATATTTACTAAAAGTGAGCTGTTGCGCATTCTGGGGAAAATAGATGATATTTATAACAAGAATGACATTGAATTTCCTGCAGATTTAACAGTAAAGCTGGCGGCATTACGGCAGGACATTGGCGTTGTAGATGGCCACAGCGAAACCGCCAGCGTACCAAGCATCGATGGCAGCGTGCATGATGTACACCATGAATTAGAGGGTGCATTAAGGCAATTGCTCCAAGAGCCAAAGAATAAAAATAAACTTCTGGTTTTGCACGAAATATGCTGCATATTAAACGATCCACATTTGGTGGGCGATAGCTTTAGTAATTTAGACGTAATCCTCGCTGAGATTAAAACGCAGATTAATGATCTTGCAATAAAAATCATAAAAGAAGCACCGCGTGCGGTTACATTGCAGAACCTATTATTTGTTCCGGTACTGCATGACTACTTAAAGAAAGACGCGCGTCTTACACTCACGCTGTTCATGGCTTCTAATCCGTTTGTTTTGCCTGACGCAGAGCCTGTTCCTACTAACGCAACGTTGTTGCAGTACCAATATTCTGAACTGCTGCAACTTTTGCAGCAGCATGAATATCAAATGATTGCTGATTTGGCGCAACAAGGTAATTTGGTTGCGGTGATAAACTATATAAACACATTGCCAACATTCCGCAAAGAATCGGTTGTGCGCGCTGGGGTGATAATGATGCGCATCGGATTGATACAGGCGTTAACGCAAAGTGATGAATTGATTGGAAAATGGTTATTTGCACAAACTCCGCAAGAACTTTTAGGCTTAATTAAACTGATCGATATAGCACGTGCAGACAGTGTAGTAAATTCGGCGGAAGAAAAGGTTGCTGCTTTACGCTTTGAAGCAGCATTGCAACAAGGGCTAATCCAAGTTTTACGCTTTATGCCGCTAGAGTATGCGGAGCATATGCAAGGTTTGCGTGAGTTGTTGGATTATTTATATGCAGCATCTAATCCATTAAGTTTTGACAAAATTTTATTTAGAGCGGCAATGTATGAACTTGCGCACAATCACCGGCACGGTGGTAGTGTGATTTTGGATGAGCTTGGCGTTAAGAATAAGTATGGCTTAAGTTTCACCATCGCAAGCTTAACAGCTGATGCAGTATTGTTTTGTAAACGCACCGAAGCAACATTACTACAACGCGTTAGTAGCAATAATGTCACGAGCTTTAGTAGCTCAAACTCGGACGAGATACCTGAAGGCCCCAGAGAACGTCTGCTCCAGGGCTAAATAAGCGCGATGCTAATTTTTAGGTCGTCATCAGTCGTTGTTTAACACTAGCAGCTGCCGCCTTGAGATCAACCCTTGCAGTTAAGCTATTGATACCGCCGGCAAGCTCAAGCAATTTTGTTTGCGGGCGATTGCAGAAACATTCTAGCGCACCTACGCTTAGCATAGCTAGGCTATTACCATATTTGCCATTAAGATCAAGTGTTTCTAATACGTCGGAATCTACCTTAAAGCGCTGCCTTAATTCGCGCAGTGCAGTGAAAAACAAGGTTTTTTCCAAGCCGCCGAATATACCTTGTTTGACATATAAATGATCCAACAACTGTTTCAGATCACCTATGGTATTTTCTGCTGGCTCATCTGGTAAATCACGGATCATTGTCACCAATGCCTGTTGAATTGGCGTGGCAAATTTTGCAAGCGCTGTACGATCATTAATAGTAGTGAACCCTTTTTCGCGTAATTTACTAGAGATTTTAAGCAAGCATAAAATCGAGAGTGCATCCTGCTGCGCTTGCCATTGCTTAATAAATTCAGGGCTGTGTGTCAGATCGTTTAAAAATGCAATAATTATATTTTCAGGTGTTCTAGGACTTAGCGTGGTCATATGATATGTAAGCGCAACAAGATCTTCCTTGTTAGTCATTAAGTGCATAATAAATGTGTAAGCAAAGTCCAACTCGCTCTCATTTGTTAGATAGTGATGATTAAAGAAAGTTTCAGCTGCAGTTTTGCTTAGTGGGCGAGTAAGCCAAGTGACGTTTGGGCTCACATGTACCCTGTCCGAATCGAATGCAGTGACAAACAAGCGTTGTAAGCACCAGGGTCTCGTTGTGGCATTAATGTTTCTCAATAATACAGGTAGAAATGTTTTGGCTGGCAAAATCAACAGAGATTTGATGTTACCGTTCTTATATATATCTTCCCAAAAAGATTGATGTTCATTTACTATTACATCGTAGTTTTTCCAATCTGGGTATGCTAACAAGTGCGCAATAGCGCTGCAAATTAGCATTGGACTATAATCGGATGGCCTGTGTGCAGCACGTGCCAGTATTTCCTCTAGATCGGGTATGGATAAGGCAGGTTCTTTAGTCGCATTTAAAAAAAACGTAATTGCGTCGTAATCGTGCTTGCGGTCAACTATTGCTTTGACGAGATTGGCTCTTGCATCATTTATACCCGCCAACATTGTAATGATCGATCCCTTATTTTCAACAGTGGACGACAAAAAAATTATTCCGAGTTCTGCGGCGGTAAATTCTAAACCAGCTGCAATTAGCTGCTTAATTGCTTTGCTGTCATGCGCGTAATGTATCGTAGCTAGAGTGTGTAGGTATTGTTCAATTAAAGTACGAATTTCTTCTAAATTGGTAAATGCTAGGCCGATATATTCAGAGTCATTTAATACTGTGTACAGATCATGCACAATTAACAGTTTGCTATCATCAGGCTGTGGTTTTCTTACCACTAACTGATCTAATTTTATCTCCAATGATACAGTTGCTTCGCCTTCAATTTCTTCTTCTAGGGTGTCGATGCTTTCGGTGTCGGACAGTAGTACAAAGTCTCCACCATCTTCACGCAATAGCGCAAGTTTTTTATTTAGTTCATTTGGGAAATGTATGTCATTTTTATGGAAAATAATTTGGATTTTGGTAAGAATTCGTAATAGATCTGTATCTGTAAGTATTTGTTTTGACATAATTATTCCTGTTACATTTATACCGCAACAAAAATAGTCGCATTAGCGTGCGCAAATGTCAAATCAAATTGCGTAATCAATAATCAATGGTGCATGATCAGAAAATTTTTGCTCACGATATACATGGGTATGAGTGATCTTATCTACCAAGCCGGGTGTAACTATATGGTAATCAATGCGCCAACCGGTATTATTCGCCCATGCTTGACCGCGGTTCGACCACCAAGTGTATTGCTCTTTCTCTGGATTTACTTTGCGATATGCGTCGACAAAACCAACTTGATCAAATAATACATCAAGCCAGGCACGTTCTTGCGGCAAAAATCCTGAATTGTCTTGATTACTGCGCCAATTTTTTAAATCAAGATTTTTATGCGCAATATTCCAGTCGCCACATAAAATGTATTGCTTTTTATTGGCAATTTGTTGCTTTAAAACTTCTAAATAATTATCCAAGAAGGTATATTTAACTGCTTGTCTGGCATCGCCGCTAGTGCCTGAGGGCAAATATACAGAGGCGATATTTAAATCACCAAACTGCGCCTCGATGTAGCGACCTTCATCATCGGCAATATCCCAGCCTAATCCGGTGCGCAAATTATCAGGTTCGCGTTTGCTATATATAGCGACGCCGCTATAGCCTTTTTGGGTGGCACAAAAGAAGTATCTTTTATAGCCATGGGGATTAAATATTTTGTCAGTTAGCTGCTCTTCATTGGCGCGAACTTCTTGTAAACAGACCACGTCAGCATTTTGTTGCTCGAGCCAGGTGAAAAAACCCTTGTTGGCGGCGGAGCGGATGCCATTAACATTAACCGAAATTACACGCATAATGCCCTCTATCGTTGCCCGCTATTTGTTGCCCCACTATCGAACGAGACCTATTTTAGGCTAATATATTACTTATTGAAATAGGCTAGAAGTCGATGAAACCCGAAGGATCCCTGATTATAATCTCCGCCCCATCCGGAACTGGCAAAACCAGTCTGGTGACCGCAGTTTGTAAAGAATTAAAAGACATACGCAAATCTATCTCGCACACCACGCGTGAGATACGATCTGGCGAAGAAAGTGGTGTGCATTACAATTTTGTCACCATAGGCCAATTTGACTCGATTCTGCGGGATGGCGCGTTTTTAGAGCATGCCGAAGTATTTGGTAATTTTTACGGGACTTCGCGCGAATGGGTGCTTGATACGCTAAAACAAGGCATAGATGTAATTTTAGAAATTGATTGGCAAGGTGCTGCGCAGATACGCAAAAAAATACCCTCCGCGATTTCGATTTTTATATTACCCCCTAGCAGCAAGGTTTTGCGCGATCGCCTAGTGGGCAGAAACAAGGATCACCCTGAAAAAATCGAGATTCGGCTGGCGCAGGCAAAGGTCGAGGTTTCTCATTATAATGAATATGACTACCTCATCGTAAATGATGACTTTGATCTAGCTTTACGACAATTAATAGGGATAATAGCTGCAGCCAGGCTGCGAGTGGCGCAACAGAAGCAGGTTTGGCAGCCCCTAATCGATGATTTAATAAAGCCTTGAATTTGACCTTAGATAATTGTATGATGAATAACTATCAGTGAATAACTGTCACATTTACGGGAGTGAAACATGGCGCGTGTAACTGTAGAAGATTGTGTAGAAAAGATCCCTAACCGCTTTGAATTGGTACTAGAAGCTACCAAAAGAGCCAGAAGACTTACAACTGGTGCTGCACAACCATGCCTAGAATGGGAAAACGATAAGCCTACCGTATTAGCTCTGCGTGAAATTGCAGCTGGTTTTAGATTTGACAAAGAAGAAGTTCAAGAAGAAGAAACCACGACTGGTGGCACTAAAACTGGTACTAGAAGCGTGTTTGGTTCACACTCAGCATTCTCGGATATTTAAACTATATAGGTGGTGGTGTATAGGTGCAGTTTAACGAGCTTAAAAAGCAGTTAGCACAGTACTTACACAAGGATCAGGTCGAGCTGATCGCATTGGCTTACACCATCGCTGAAAAAGCACATGCCGGGCAATTACGATCTTCCGGCGACGAATATATAACTCACCCTGTAGCAGTTGCGAAAATCCTTGCCGACATGCATATGGATTATCAAAGCATAATTGCTGCAATTCTGCATGACGTCATTGAAGATACTTCGGTTAGTAAAGAAGAAATTGCCAGCAGGTTTGGCGATAAAGTTGCGGAATTGGTTGACGGCGTCAGCAAATTAACGCAGTTAAAATTTGAAAGTCGGGCCGAAGCACAAGCAGAAAATTTACGTAAAATGATGTTAGCGATGGCGCGGGATATTCGCGTTATCTTGATCAAATTGGCCGATCGCCTGCACAACATGCGCACTCTTGATGCGCTGCCGCGCGAAAAGCAACGGCGCATTGCATTAGAAACTTTAGAAATTTATGCACCAATTGCCAATCGACTTGGTATGAATACGTTTCGAGTTGAGTTTGAAGATTTAGGTTTTTCATATCTTTACCCAGTGCGGTATCGTGTCTTAAAAGAAGCTGTGCGCAAAGCTCGTGGCAATAGACGCGAAATAATTGACTCTGTAGAAGAAGCAATTAAAGCCAAGCTTAAAAAAAGCAAAATCAAAACCGAAAGCATAGTTGGGCGTGAAAAGCATTTGTATAGCTTGTATCGTAAAATGCGCTTTAAAGATTTATCTTTGTCTGAGATCATGGACGTTTACGCATTGCGTATTGTTGTGGAGGACGTGGATAGTTGTTATCGCGTGTTGGGTATGGTGCACAGTATGTACAAGCCGGTGCATGGCAGGTTTAAAGATTACATTGCAGTCCCCAAAGCGAATGGCTATCAGTCCTTGCACACAACTGTGTTGGTACCGCATGGCGTACCGGTGGAGATCCAGATCCGTACCGCAGAAATGAACAACATGGCGGAAAATGGCATTTCGGCGCATTGGTTGTATAAATCTTATTCTGATGCCAATAGCGGCAATGAAGCTGAAACGCGCGCGCGTGAATGGCTGAAAGGGTTACTAGAATTACAATATAACACCGGCAGTTCTTTAGAATTTATTGAACACGTTAAAATCGATTTATATCCTGACGAGGTTTATGTATTTACACCAACCGGTGAAATCATGCCCTTGCCTAGTGGTGCAACATGTGTGGATTTTGCATACAGCGTGCATACCGACGTAGGCAATTCATGTATTGCCGCGAAAATTGATCGACGTTTAGTGCCACTTAGCAGTAGATTATCCAGCGGGCAAACAATTGAAATTATTACTGCGGAAGGTGCGCACCCTAATCCCGCATGGTTAAGCTTTGTAGTCACCGGTAAAGCGCGTAGTAATATTCGGCATTGGTTAAAAACGCAACAAATTAGCGAATCGCGACAATTGGGTAGACGTTTAGTAGAGCGCGCGCTGTCGGCCTTGTCTTTAGGCTTGGATAGTATTGCTGAAGAAAATTACGTACGTGTGGCTAAAGAGCTCAAATTAATCGGCAAAGATGAACTATTCGAAGAAGTTGGTTTAGGCAATCAAATGGCGCCGCTAGTAGCGCGTAGGTTGGCCGTAGAATCACCAAAAGATTCAGATCAAAATGTTATGCCTTTAGCCATTAAAGGCACTGAAGGTATGGTGATAAGTTATGCTAAATGTTGCCGACCAATTCCCGGCGATCCAATCTTAGGCTTCTTGAGTGCGGGACGGGGGATGGTGATTCATCGCGATAATTGTAACAATGTAGCGGAAGTGCGACGTTATCCAGAAAAGTATGTCTTCGTGCAATGGGCCGAAGATATGATCGGTGAATTTGCTGTGGATTTACGCGTGGATGTGTTAAACAAACGCGGCGCGCTAGCCATGCTGGCCCATGCATTATCAGACTCTAACGCGAATATTGAAAACGTGCATGTGGAAGAGCTCGACGCACGGCATAGTGCTTTAATATTCTTAATTCATATTAAAAATCGTAAACATTTAGCGCAAATC
>DATIHV010000091.1:0-6793 GCA_035480295.1 Gammaproteobacteria bacterium | reverse complement strand
TGCTTGGTTAGCAAAACGCTTATCCAGCGCTGGTTTTACCGCTAGCAAAGAAGCCTTAGAATTAATCGCCAAATGTTACGAAGGCAATCTAATCGCCGCGACACAATTTATTACTAAAATTACAGCGGTTTTATCGCCAGGTACATTAGAAGTAGAGCAAATCAGGCCGTTTATCGATACTAATAATCAATTTTCATTATTCGAATTAACAAATAGCGCCGTAAAAGGCGATGTAGCTCGTACTATAAATATATTCAATAGTATTAAGTCTGAAGGCATGGAACCAATTTTGGTACTATGGGCTCTAACACGTGAAAGCAGAAATTTACCATCACATAAGGCAACAGAATTATTACAAATGGCAAAAAATATAGATTTTACGATTAAGGGCATGCAGCCCGGCGATGCGTGGGATTTGTTATTAGAGATGTGTTTAGTGTTATCTGGTAAAAACTTAAACAATGGAGGAGCTGTATAGATGAAGCCAAGCTTAAAAGTAGCAGTATTAAATGCTTTGACCGAAGGACAGGCACATAATATAAGCGCACTAGCTGTTGGAAGCCTTACAAGTATCACCGATTATATGATAATAGCCACTGGAACCTCCACACGACACGTTAAATCAATCTCTGAAGAAATCCTCAAAGAAACCAAAGCTCTGGATTATGAGCCAATTGGTGTTGAAGGCGAAGAAAGCGCTGAATGGATTTTAATCGACTTAGGTGATGTAATTGTACATGTCATGCTACCTGGTACACGTGCATTTTATAACCTAGAAAAGTTATGGGCACCGTTTGATGAACAGGAAGCGATGTCAGCGTAATCTCTGCACTAGACTCAATAATCCCGGGCCAGCGCAAGCAACTCGGGATTTTTTTAACCTGTAACTAATGTTTTAAATGCGTTGTTTTGACAACCTGAAGGCAAATAGGACAATGGTACTTGGCTTCCATCATTAAGCCAGGTGCCGCAATAGTAAGTTAAGAGTTCGCCTGATGCTTTAAAAGCCACTGTAATACGATTAAACGCCCCAGCTACACCAGCTGTATACCCTGGGATCCCCTTCCCACACTCATCATTAATTATTGCCTGGACCATAGCGCCTTTGCCAACGTTAGCCCAAGGCGTACCAACGCCATCGTCATAGTATATATGTGAAATGCACGGCGAAGTGGTGATAGCGGTCGCGGTACGGGCTGGAACGCCATTAATCGTTGTAGGGATCGTGCCGTAACTCACGTACTGTTGTTTAGCGACGTCCAAATAGACGTTAAGCACGGTTACAACTTCGGTCATGCGCCCGCGGATTATATATTCACGATAGGTTGGTATTGCTACGCCTGCCACTATCGCCATTACTAAAAAAGCAGCCATTAGTTCTAGCAGCGTGAACCCGCGTTTTATTCGATTAGCTTTCCTAAACATAGACCTATATATATGCAAAACATTTACAGCTATAATTATAACAGCTTAAAGCGTTTACGATTAGAATTCGGAACCAAATGCCAGTTTTATTTAAATTAAAAGATCATTTTAAAGAAAACCAACTATATATAAATCGCAGCATTGCTGCTCTAATAGTGGTGGGTATGCTGCTAGCACTTTTGCTCGGCAGGCTGTTTTATCTGCAAATTTACCATCACGCTACCTACGTAACTCTTGCTCGCAATAACCAAGTGCGTATGATTTCAATTGCGCCCACGCGCGGTATAATTTTCGATCGCAATGGTGAAGTGCTGGCGGACAATATCCCCGATTTTAGCCTAGAAATTTCTCCGAATATGGTGAAGGACATAGACGGCCTAATTGAAACGCTGAGTACTATAGTAAACATTTCCGAAACTGATATTAAAAACTTCCACAAACAACGTAAATATAAGGGCCGCTTCGAACGCATTCCCATTCGCAATAAATTAACCGAAAAGGAAGTCGCAGCATTTTCGATCCAAAAATACAAATTCCCGGAATGCGATATTCACGCAAATCTAGCGCGTTATTACCCGCATGGCGAAGCATTTGCCCATGTGCTGGGATATACCGGGATTATGAGTGAACAAGATTTAGATGAAATTGATCAAACCAAGTATCGCGGTACCTATGTAATTGGCAAATACGGTATCGAAAAGTCGTATGAGGAAACATTGCGCGGCACTGCTGGTTACGAACAGGTAGAAACCGACGCCCGTGGCCGCAAAATCCGCAATCTAGAAGAAATTCCACCGATTGCCGGACAAAACATTTACTTATCTATCGATAGCAAATTACAAATGGTTGCCTACGATGCTTTACAAAACTTCCATGGTGCAGTAGTGGCAATGGATATCAAAACCGGTGGAATTCTAGCGTTGGTAAGTAAGCCTAGTTTTGATCCAAATCTATTTGTGAAAGGCATTCCGCAGGAAGTATATACCAAGCTACAACACTCCAAGGACCGCCCACTATTTAATCGCGCAATTCGCGGCCAATATTCACCTGGTTCTACGGTGAAACCAATTATTGCGTTACAAGCATTAGATTTGAATATTGTGACGCCAAAAACCATATTTAATGATAAAGGATATTATCAGTTGCATGCGGATGGCCGCAAATATAGGGATTGGAAGGAAGAAGGACACGGCCTAATTACTGTAACCCAAGCCTTAACCGAAAGCTCATCGCCATTCTTTTATTTCATTGGCGACAAAATGGGTATAGATAAATTACACGATATATTTGTGCGTTTTGGTTTAGGCACGGCTACCAATATAGACATTGAAGGCGAAGCTACCGGTATTGCCCCTTCTCCAGCATGGAAGAAAAAAACACGCCGTCAAAGCTGGTTCCCGGGTGAAACGCTTAGTACAGCAATCGGACAAGGCTATACGCTTGTTACACCGGTACAACTTGCATGTTTAGCCGCCTCTATTGGCACGCGCGGTCAGCGTATACAACCGACTTTGGTTAAAGCTACACAAATAGGCGATCAGGCTCTAGTAGAAAAAGAAGTAAAAGCATTGACCCCTGTAAAAATTAAGCACGAAGAATATTGGGATGTAGTAATCGGCGCAATGGAAAATGTAGTAAAAAGCCAGCAAGGTACAGCGTACTGGGTAAACGCGCCGCGCGCCAAATTTACCATGGCCGGTAAAACCGGTACCGTGCAGGTATTTGGTATTAAGCAAGATGAGAAATATGAAGCGGACAAAGTTAAAGCGCATTTACGGGATCATAAATGGTTCATTGCTTTTGCGCCTATAGAAGATCCTCAAATTGCGATTGCGGTTATAATTGAACACAACCCCGGCAGCCCGATGGTGGCTAGAAAAGTGCTGGAAGCATATTTTGCGGAGAAAAGTAATGGACAATAACCACATCGTCCCGTTCAAACAAATCTACAATAATGATCCTAGCAATGCGCTGCATAGAAATTCTTTGATTACTAAACTGCATATTGATTTACCAATGTTTAGTTGCATGTTTTTGTGCTTCCTAATTGGCTTGATCTTAATCTACAGTGCCAAGCTAGAATTCCATTTAGTACAAAAGCAATTTATTAATTTCTTGGTTGCTGGTGTTCTAATGCTGATAGTCGCACAAGCAAAGCCTAGAGCTTATAGAGCGTGGGCGCCTGCATTATATTTTTCCAGTTTGGCTATCTTGGTGCTGGTATTAATAATTGGCGACATCAGTAAAGGCGCGCAACGTTGGTTAGATTTAGGATTGTTACGCTTTCAACCAGCTGAATTGATGAAACTTGCGGTGCCGTTAATGGTCGCAAGAACGCTCGATGAGCACATATTACCACCCTCACCCAAATTATTATTGCTATCTTTACTATACATAACTGTGCCAGTAGTTTTGATTGCTATACAACCGGACTTGGGCACGGCTATTTTAGTAGCAAGCACTGGCATATTCGTACTCTTTTTTGCTGGAATAAGTTGGAAACTGATTATATCATTGGCCACTTTATGCGTTGCTAGCACCCCAGTATTATGGTTTGTATTACGTGATTACCAACGCAAACGGATCTTAACATTGCTAAACCCAGAGCTAGATCCGCTTGGCAGTGGCTATCATATTATTCAATCAAAGATTGCTATAGGGTCAGGCGGTTTTTTTGGTAAAGGCTGGCTCAACGGCACCCAATCACATTTGGAATTTTTGCCCGAACGCGCAACCGACTTCATTTTTGCGGTATTAGGCGAAGAATTTGGTTTATTAGGTGTTGTAATTTTATTAATGCTTTATATGATGATCATGTTACGCGGCCTATACATTGGCATGCGTGCACCAGATACTTTTTCGCGCTTGCTGTCCGGCAGCTTGATCATGACGTTTTTCGTATATTTATTTGTAAACATCGGCATGGTGAACGGCATTTTGCCAGTGGTAGGGATCCCATTACCATTGGTAAGTTATGGCGGCACATCTTTAGTGACAGTAATGATTGGTCTAGGTATGTTAATGTCCATTCATACGCATAGGACCCTAGTCCGGAAATAAATTCCGGCGTATAATTAAATTTTACGCGTCATTAAAGCACATGAGCAAGGATCATTCAGCATGAAATGGACATTATGCCTAATTACAGGAGTTCTTATGTCACAGGCTGTTAATGCAACCATTTTTATTCATCGCCCCGAAGTAACACAATTCATTGACGACATTGCCGAGCAACATCAACTTGATAAACAACAAGTAACCCAAGCCTTTAGCCAAATCGAATCTTCGCAAGAAATAATTGATCGCATGAGCAAGCAATACGAGGCATTGCCCTGGCATAAATATCGCGCGTCGCTATTAACCAAGAAAAAAATAACTGGCGGCGTAGAATTTTGGCATACTTACGCGCCAGTGTTAACACAAGCTGAGGAAAAATACGGCGTTCCAGCTGAATTGATTGTGGCGATAATTGGCATTGAAAGCATGTATGGTGCAAGTTGTGGTAAATACCCAGTACTGCAAGCTTTAGCTACCCTAGCATTTGATTACCCGGCCCGTGCACCGTTTTTCAAGAACGAGCTTAAAGAGTATTTGTTGCTGGTAAACGAGCAAAAACTTGATCCTTTGGCATTAAAAGGCTCTTACGCTGGAGCAATTGGCATTCCGCAGTTTATCGCTAGCAGTTATCGTAAATTTGCAGTTGATTTTGACAACTCAGGACAAATTGATTTAGTAAATAGCATGCCGCAGGTTATTGGCAGCGTGGCCAATTACTTTAAAGAACATGGTTGGCAACAAGATAATCATGTGATCACTAAAGCCATAACTACAGGCGATAAACATAAAAACTTACCGATCGCAGCCAGGAACAATCCAATACCAGCAGTACCACTTGCAACACTGCAAGAACATGACGTAACGTCGGCCATAGAATTAGCTGATCCAAATACGCATATCGCTTGGTTGGAGTTTGAAACTGCAACTGGTAAGGAATATTGGTTGGGTTTAAATAACTTTTACGTAATTACGCGATATAACAATAGCTCTAACTATGCTTTAGCAGTACATGAATTGGGAAATGCAATTGCAAAACAATACAACCCTCGCTAAATCGTGTTCACTACTTTTAGTCGTCGCTGCGACATTAGCTCTATCTGGCTGTTTTGGGGCCAAGAAAAAAACGCAACCTGCACCGTCCACAAAGAAAATTGTCAAACGTTACAAAATTGAACAAGATATAGGTCCACATCATACTGAAAAGGTTCCAGATTGTGCCAAAATACCCAATGCCGTGCCCAAACACGAGCCGAAAAGCAAAATTGGCAATCCTGCAAGTTATACAGTATTTAATAAAACATATGTAGTGCTACCAACCAGTAAGGGCTACAAAGCCAAAGGTACTGCGTCCTGGTATGGCAAAAAATTTCATGGCTATCATACCTCTAGCGGCGAAGTATATGACATGTATGGCATGTCCGCGGCACATAAAACCTTACCACTACCTACATACGCCAAAGTCACAAATTTGCAGAATGGTAAACATGTAATCGTAAAAATTAATGATCGCGGCCCATTTCATGAAGATAGAATCATCGATTTATCGTACGCTGCAGCGGCCAAACTGGGCGTATTAGCCACAGGTACGGCTAAGGTAGAAATCCGCGCCTTAGATCCATCGGACAAGACACCGCAGCTGTTTGTTCAAATAGGGTCTTTCGATGCTGAGCAAAATGCTAAAAAACTTGCTAATAAAATTGAAAGCCTCACTAAAGACAAAAAGCACAATATCGCAATCAAACATAGTAAAACCAAAAATGGCAAAAAATACCATGTACACATCGGCCCGTTAAACGATGAAACCGTAATGACCGAATTAACAAATACCTTAATCAACAATAAACTACCCAAACCCAAGAAAATCCATCGTTAAGCCTAAATGCGTGTAGCATCCACTTTAGTCCAAAAAGCCATGCTTTTGCTCTAAACTTATGCATAGTGATTTGGAGATTATTGTGGCTGATGACATAGAAGAATACGAAGACGAGAGCGAATTTGAAGCTATACTGGATACGCTACCAGATAGTGATAGCTTTTTACCACGCTATCTCACTGTACAATTGCTGGAAATTTTAGCGGCAAGTATAGGTGCGCACAAAAACGGCAAACCAATAAAAAATACGCAATTTGTTGATTCTTTCAAAGACAAAACACTTTTCATTCCGCTCACGTACAGTATTTTCTGGCGCGAAGATGTACAAGACACGCTGGAAAAAAATCTTAAAACAATTGATGATACCGACAAATATAACCGCGCTGCTTTAACTCTGGCTATAGCCAACGAAGACTTCCCGCTAGCTCTTGAATTGAT
>DATIHV010000090.1:0-7079 GCA_035480295.1 Gammaproteobacteria bacterium | reverse complement strand
CTTCTTGCACTAAAATAATTGCTTGCTGCAGCATATCCGTACAAGGACCTAATTGCGGGGCTATTTTTATTAGCGACACCAAGTGGCTATTTGCGGCATGCAGTTGATCTAAAATATTACTGCTATCGCTTTCTGTGCTATCCGCTAACATGCTGCATACCTGTTGACAGGTTGCAACTAATTCTTGGCCCTTGGCAAGTTGCATATGCTTTTGATCTAAAGCCTGTAATTCGTTGGGTTGCAGGTTTAGGCTGGATAATTCTTGGATTTGATAGTTAAGTAATGTTAAGCGATCTGCCTGTTGTTGCACGTCAGTTAAGTCCTGAATTTGCTGCCTAGTGCTTTGCCATTTTTGATATAAATCCTGCACTGCTTGTAATAACTCTGGATGCTCGGCATAAACATCTAACAATTGGCGCTGGTAATCGCTATCTAGTAATGCATGATGTTGGTGTTGGCTGTGAATATGGACCAAATGTGGCGCTAGCATTTTAATTTGTTGCACTGCTACGCTTTGGCCATTTATATATGCGCGCGAGCGGCCATCGGTATTAATGATGCGCCGGATCACGCATTCTTCGTTTGGCAACTCCTGGGCTTGCAATAAAGTCTGCACCATCGGCAGTTTGCTGATATCAAAACATGCGGTAACTTCCGCTTGCGTATGTGGCACACGAATTTGCTCGGCGAACGCACGCTCGCCCAAAGCAATGCTTAATGCATCGATGATGATCGATTTGCCAGCGCCAGTTTCGCCAGTAATAACATGCATCCCTTGCGCAAAGTTTAGTTCTAGATGTTGGACTATAGCTAAGTTTTTTACAGTTAATTGCGTTAACATATTTTTACTCTTTAGGATGTAAATTCCAGCCTAGCTTTTCGCGCAGCACGGCAAAATAATTGTAGGTTTTAGGGTGCAGCAAACGTAAATGGTTTGGGTTGGCTTGTATAAGCACTTCATCGCCGGGCATTAATGATATATGGGTTTGCCCGTCACAACTAAATTTTGCATCAATGGTATTGGATGGATCAATCACCAAGCGGATCTTACTGTTGTCATCAATTACAATTGGCCGCGTATTTAACGCATGCGGAAACATCGGCATGAGCGTTAATACTTTTAACGTTGGATAAACAATTGGCCCACCGCCGGATAAAGCGTAAGCGGTTGATCCTGTAGGCGTTGAAGTGATAAGTCCATCGGCACGCTGTGCTACAACAAATACATCATTAATAAAAACTTGAAATTCAATTAAACGCGCGATGTCTCCGTGATGAATAACAACTTCATTAAGAGCTAATTGTGGCTCACTAGTGATCCCACGTTGTACGATCGTTGCACGTAACATGGTGCGAAATTCTTCATAATATTCGCCATCGAGAATTGCGCCTAAGGTGTGACTTATATGCTGTGGTTTGACATCGGCTAAAAATCCCAACGTGCCACCATTAATTCCTAAAATCGGCACTTGATTAGCCGCGGTGGCGCGTGCGGCTTTTAACAAGCTGCCGTCGCCACCGATGACTATCACTAGATCACATTCTGCACCGATTTTATTTGCCGGAACTACTGGCAGATCTGAAGGCATGCGTTGTGCGCTAATTTCGTCCAAAATTATTTTATGCCCGCGGTTCTGCAGAAAATCGCAGGTAAGCTTTAAGGTAGAAACAATTCCTTCGCCGGTTGGTTTAGTGAAAATGCCGATTCGCGGGAAAGGTCCGTTCATGAAAATCCTTGCTTCGGAGGGGTATTAAATTGCTCTTATAGTTTGCCAAATATGGCTGCTATGTCAAGTTGCAAAAATTTCTATTTTTTTAGTTTGTCCCTATACTTTATATATGCAAACAATATATGCCAACTTACAATTCATATGTACTAGGTCAATAATCGTGCTCTGCGTTGCGACTTGCGTCGGTTGCGCGGGCAGCTCGCAAAAAGTAGCGCGTATTCAAGTGCCAGACCTACCGCCTCCAGTTACCAAGCCTATAGAAAATGTGCATGTTGCGCTGGTGCTAAGTTCGGGCGGCTTCAGAGGCTCAGCACATATAGGTGTGATTGAAGTTTTAGAAGAAAATCACATTCCAGTTGATCTGATTGTTGGCAGTAGTGCGGGTAGTTTTGTAGGTGCATTTTATGCCGATGAACCAAATGCAGCAGCATTGAAGCAAAAATTGATGGGTGCTAATTACTCGGTTCTGATCGATACTTCGTGGGTTTCAGCCATGCGCGCGCCGTTTTATCCAACTGGTCCGATCCGTGGCCGCGCGCTGCAAAAGTTTATGTTAGCAAATCTGCGCTCGCGCGATTTTAATGATTTAAAGATCCCTTTATTAGTAGCGACCACAAGTATTATTAATAATAATATGGAAGTGCTGCAAACTGGGCCGATTATTCCAGCCGTGCACGCATCAATGGCGCTGCCACCGTATTTTGCGCCGGTAAATGTATATGAAAATTCCTATGTAGATGGTGGGGTGATGGCACCAGTGCCGGTTGCATTAGCGCAAAAATATCATCCCAAATTGATTATTGCGGTAGATATTTGCAAGCGCCCATCTAGGGTTGAACCAGCCAATGCTTTTCAAATCACAAGCAAGGCAATAGACTTGTCGTATTCAGAGCTGGCGGAACGCCAAGCCAAAACGGCAGACATTATTATTCGGCCGGAGATCCGCGGGTATGGACCATTCGATGACGAAGACGTATTGGAATATTATCAGGCCGGCAGACGCGCTGCATTGCTCCACATTGAAGAGATTAAAGCCGCGGTCTTGAAATTTCAACAGCAATCTCCATAATACTGATTGTGCCATCGATGTGTGGCATAACCTGTTTAGGAGTAAGAGCTTGACTAAAAAACACCACCATCATGAACATTCGCAGCCAGCTGCCGGTGCGCCGGAGCAGGAACTGCCGCCTAATCTGCCAGCAGGAGAGCCAGCAAATATCGAAGTTTTGCAAAAGCAGCTCGAAGAGGTGCATGCCGAGCTGGAAGATACTAAAGATAAGATGCTGCGTTTTAAAGCGGAAGCGGAAAATACCAGACGTCGTGGTGCCTTAGATGTAGAAAATGCACAAAAATTTGGTATGGAAAAACTCGCGCGCGAATTGCTAAACGTGGTCGATAGCTTGGAGCATGGCTTGCAAGCAGTATCGGAGCCAGATCAGACGCAGATTGTTCACCTGCGGGAAGGCATGCAGCTTACTCACAAGCTTTTAATGGATACGCTCGAGAAGTTTCAAATCAAGCAAATAAATCCCCAAGGTGCTACATTCGATCCCAAACAGCATGAGGCCTTAACAGCTCAGCCTACTAATGAGGTAGAGCCAAACAAGGTATTGAATGTTGTTCAAAAAGGCTTCACTATCCATGATAGAATTTTGCGCCCAGCACGAGTTATAGTAGCGAAAGCCCCAGAAGATATCGCAAATAAGACTTGAAAAGTCTGAATTGACCCCCATTTAACTATTTAAACATTCAATTAATCAAAAGTATCAAATAAACGGAGAAAGTACACATGTCAGCAGAGGTTATAATCGGTATAGATCTAGGTACTACCAACTCTTGCGTAGCAATCCTGGAAGGTGGTAAGCCGAAGGTTATTGAAAATAGCGAAGGCGATCGCACTACTCCTTCCGTAGTTGCTTATACGGATGATGGTGAAAAGCTGGTTGGTGTGACTGCAAAAAACCAACGTGTAACCAATCCAAAAAATACCTTTTATGCTATCAAGCGTTTGATGGGACGTAACTATAGCGATCCTATGGTTAGCAAGGACAAAGACATTGTACCTTATGCAATTATTAAGGCTCCAAATGGCGACGCGTGGGTAGAAACTTCTAAAGGCGAAAAAATAGCCCCACCACAAATCTCCGCAGAAATTTTAATCAAAATGAAAAAGACGGCTGAAGATTATTTGGGTAAAGAAGTACATTCTGCCGTTATTACTGTGCCTGCGTACTTTAACGATTCACAACGTCAAGCCACTAAAGATGCTGGAAAAATCGCCGGCTTAGAAGTAAAACGTATTATTAACGAACCTACCGCTGCGGCGTTAGCATATGGTATGGATAAGCAAAAAGGTGACAAGATCATTGCCGTATACGATCTTGGGGGTGGTACATTTGACGTATCAATCATTGAGATTGCTGAAGTTGAAGGTGAGCATCAATTTGAAGTATTGGCCACGAATGGTGATACATTCTTAGGTGGTGAAGACTTTGACATGCGCATCATCGATTACATCGTTGCTGAATTTAAGAAAGAAACTGGCGTTGATTTAAAGAACGATTCTATTGCATTGCAGCGTCTAAAAGAAGCATCTGAAAAAGCTAAAATTGAATTGTCTTCTCGTGAACAAGTAGATATTAATCTGCCGTATATAACTGCAGATTCTTCTGGCCCAAAACATTTAAACATGAAATTAACTAGAGCCAAGCTTGAATCTTTAGTAGAAGATCTAATTGAAAAAACTAAAGAGCCATGCCGCATTGCGCTGAAAGATTCAGGCAAATCCTTAAGCGACATCGGCGCAGTAATTTTGGTAGGCGGACAAACCCGTATGCCTAAAGTACAAGAAGTGGTTAAGCAATTGTTCAACCAAGAACCACGTAAAGACGTTAACCCAGACGAAGCTGTAGCAATTGGTGCGGCAATTCAAGGTGGCGTATTATCTGGCGCGGTGAAGGACGTATTGCTATTAGACGTTACCCCATTATCTTTAGGTTTAGAGACAATGGGCGGCGTTATGACCAAACTTATTGATAAAAATACAACAATTCCTACCAAGAAAACGCAAGTGTTTTCTACGGCATCCGATAATCAAACCGCAGTTACAATTCGAGTGTTCCAAGGTGAGCGCGAACAAGCTGAAGCAAATAAATTGCTTGGACAATTTGATTTGAGCGACATTCCGCCTGCACCGCGTGGTATTCCACAAATTGAAGTTGCTTTCGATATCGATGCGAACGGTATCTTAAGTGTGTCAGCGCGAGACGTAGCTACTAATCGTCAGCAAAAGATAGTGATTAAAGCTTCCAGTGGTTTATCTGAAAGCGAGATCGAAAAGATGGTGCGTGATGCTGAGGCACATGCGGAAGATGATAAGAAGTTCCATGAATTAGCGTCAGCGCGTAACCAAGCTGATTCCATGATTCATGCATCGGAAAAAACCTTAAAAGATCCTAATGTGCAAGTTTCTGATTCTGAACGCAAAGATATAGAGTCAGCAATTGAAGCGCTGAAAGAAGTATTAAAAACTAATGACAAAGAAGCTATTGATGCTAAAACGAATGTCTTAGCCGAAGCATCCGGTAAACTAGCGGAACGTATGTATTCACAAGCCAAAACTTCACAGCACGAAGCGGCTGGTGCGGAGTTTAATCCAGAGCCAAATGCAAATGCTGGCGGTGGCAGTGACAACGATGAAGCTGTTGATGCCGAGTTTGAAGAAGTTAAAGGCAAAGAAAAGAAGTAGCATGAATGTCTAAAGAAGATTATTACTCGGTCTTAGGCGTTGCGCGTAATGCTAGCGAAGATGAGATCAAAAAAGCCTATCGCAAATTAGCGATGAAGTATCATCCCGATCGTAATAAAGAAGACAAAGACGCAGAAGCTAAGTTTAAAACAGTTAATGAAGCCTATGAGATTTTGTCCGATAAAGAAAAGCGTGCCCTGTATGATATGCATGGGCATGCTGGTATAGATCCTGCTACTGCTGCACGTGCGCGTGCCCATGCACAAGCTAACTTCAGCGATATATTTGGTGATATATTCGGCGATATTTTCGGTGGTGGTTCTTCCGCTATGGGCGGTGGTGGTAGAAGAAGCCGTGTTATGCACGGTGCTGATTTGCGCTATAACCTTGAATTGAATTTGGAAGAAGCAATTCGTGGTAAAACTATCACTATAAAAATCAATACCTTGGTGCAATGCAATACTTGTCATGGTTCAGGTGCAAAAGACGGAGCTAAACCGGTAACCTGTACTACTTGCCATGGGCAAGGACAAGTACACATGCAGCAAGGTTTTTTCTCGATTCAACAAACCTGTCCAACCTGCGGTGGTAGTGGTCAAATCATAAAAGATCATTGTACGGTTTGTCACGGTGAAGGCAGAGTTCCGGAAGCTAAAACACTTTCTATTAAAGTGCCACCAGGAGTTGATAATGGTGACCGCATTCGCCTATCTGGTGAGGGTGAAGCAGGACCGCACGGTGGCCCACCAGGTGATTTATATGTTCAAGTGCATATTAGACCACATCATATCTTCACGCGTGACGGAACCAACCTGTATTGCGATGTACCAGTAAGCTTTACTACGATGGCCTTGGGCGGCGAAATTGAAGTGCCAACATTAGATGGTAGAGTAATGCTACATATTCCACCTGAAACTCAAACAGGTAAACTATTCAGGTTGCGCGGTAAGGGCGTGAAAACTTTGCACAGTAGCACAGTCGGTGATTGCTTATGCCGTGTCACTGTAGAAGTGCCGGTAAACTTATCTACAGAGCAAAAAGATATGTTACAAAAATTTAATGATAGTCTCGCTGGAGCGCAGGACAAACATAGCCCGCAAGCAAAATCATGGTTGAAAAACGTGCAGGCCTTTTTTGAGGAAATGAAGTTTTGATTAAAGTAGCGGTTCCTGGTGTAAACGGTAGGATGGGGCAAGCAGTAGTAACAGAAGTCATGCAATCTGCTGATATGGATCTGATTGTTGCAACGGCACGCGCTGGTGAGCAATTAGGTAGCAAAGTTGCGAAGAGTGACGTAGTTGTTACTAATAACATATCAAATTCTGATTTCAACGTGCTAATTGATTTCACATTGCCAATGGGGGTAATGGAGCACTTGGCGTTTTGTCGCGAACACAAAATAGCTATGGTGATTGGCACAACTGGATTTACTGATGAACAACTTGTTGCAATCAAAAATGCTGCTGCAGATATTCCCATTGTTTTGTCATCTAATATGAGCGTAGGGGTCAACATTTGCTTTAAGTTATTGGCCAGCGCTAGTAAAATGCTAAGTGATCAAAATTGGCAGATGGGCATAATTGATCTACATCATGAGCATA
>DATIHV010000089.1:0-3461 GCA_035480295.1 Gammaproteobacteria bacterium | reverse complement strand
CCATCATGCACGCGTCGTAGATACTTTACGTTGCTACATGAACATTACCTCCAAAAATCCAGAAGTACATTATGGTGGTAAGAAGCTTGAACCTTTTGACGCAATAATACCTCGCGTCGGTGCATCAATCACGTTTTATGGCACTGCCGTAGTACGCCAATTTGAAATGATGGGCGTGTTCACTTTAAATGAGTCAGTAGCGATTACACGTGCCCGCGATAAGTTGCGCTCCATGCAATTGTTAGCGCGTAAAGGCATAGGCATGCCGATCACTGGCTTTTCGCGCTCCACAGATGATGTACGCGATTTAATAAAAATCGCCAGCGGCGCGCCTTTAGTGATCAAATTATTAGAAGGCACGCAAGGCATAGGCGTAGTATTAGCGGAAACTACTAAAGCTGCAGAAAGTGTGATTGAAGCATTTATGGGCTTAAAAGCAAATATCATGGTGCAAGAATACATTGAAGAAGCATCCGGTGAAGATTTACGTTGCTTTGTAATTGGCGATAAGGTTGTAGCTGCGATGAAGCGCACAGCTAAAGAAGGCGATTTTCGATCTAACCTACATCGTGGCGGTCGTGCTGAATTGGTAAAGCTTTCACCTGAAGAACGCAAAACCGCAATTAAAGCTGCCAAAGTTATAGGCTTAAATGTAGCTGGTGTAGATATTTTACGTTCATCACGCGGGCCATTAGTGTTAGAAGTAAATTCATCTCCGGGCTTAAGTGGTATTGAAAAAGCAACCGGCGAAGATGTCGCCGGTATGATAATTGAATTTATAGAAAAAAACGCTGAGCCTTTCAAGAATAAAACCAAAGGCAAAGGTTAAAAATTATTGTAAATTCAACATCGTGCTTGTAGTTTTCACTGGTGCGGTTGCTGGAGTCTGTGGTGTTGATGAGTTTGCAGGCATTTGCGGTGAATCTGTTCTTACCGTTAATTGTCCCGCTGTACTACGACGCAGCTTGTTAAATGGGCTAAATGCCCCACCTGTACCAATTGCAGATGGTGTAGTCGCACCACCAATGGATTGCGGTGAATCAGGTCTAGAACGTGTTATAATTGTAGACAGAGTCGAAACAGGTGATCCTACCTTGCGCCAAAAACCCGAACTCGGCGTTTCTGGTTCCAGCATTGTGGTCTGCACAGGTGTGAGCGGCCTGCTTGAAGTTCTGCTTGGGGATGCTGAATTTGTCGCACTTGTAGTCGGCGTCCCACCAAAAAAGGATGAAAATATTAACGATGATCCTCGAGGTTTTGAGGTATTTGCATTAGATTCAGAAGTATCCTCTGCCACAGTTACCGGCACGAGTTTTGCTGCTGCTAGCATGCCCCATATAGTCTCGTATTCTGCATCTTTACTTTTATTTGCCATCACATACGCTGAATAGGTTTCATCGGTTTTTGGATACAATTTTTGTTGTAGCTGCGCTATACGCATGGCTTGTGGAAAGCGCATTTGATCAAGGTTTAATAACTGTTGCAACATTGTCGTGTGCTTACCAATTACCGCGAAAGCTAATAGCGAGCCTACAAAAATAGTTGCTTCGCTGCTTTCATTATCAATAAGCTGAAATGTGAATCGAGATTTCGCCAAGTCATCTATATGTAAATCACTGATTTGCGCACCATGCTGGATTAACGCAGGCATTGTAGCCAAACCGCCAAGAAGCGCAGCATTCATAATAGGAGTGCAGTGCATATCGTCTGCAGTAGTAACAGAAATGCCATGCTGCACTAAATAATCAATAAAGGCGCCGTTACTTTGCACTGCGTAAAAAATCAGTGATTGCTTGCTATCATCAAACTCTTGGATTGGCTGGCCTAGCAATTCAATTAAGCCTTTTGCTATATAACCACTACGCGGATCATATAATTTTACTTTCGCACTGCCGTCATTAAGCTCTAACCATGAATGACGATTTAAAATATTTTGCAGCAAATATTTGCTATCCAGTGAAAATTGTTCAAGAGTTTCCAAGCGAGAGTAAATTGCTTTAATCATGTCCATGCTTGCACAATGCGTAGCGAGAATTAGATCCTCAGGGAACACGTCAATGCCATCTTCCGTGGTAAATTCAGAGGGAGTTACTTCATTGCTCAGATCGGTATTTGGAGCAGACTGGATTAACCTTACGACGTGTGTTTTTGGCGCAGCTGCAGCTTGATCATCTGCAACTCTTTCATAAAGTAAATGGTTTGACTCAGTGCTTTGTAAATCTTCATTTACGCTCACTTCGCATCGTTGACCAATTAAATCGTTTGATTCAGTGCTTTGCAAGTCTTCGTTTACTTTTGCTTCGCCATCCATGAACATAATTGCTAAAGCCACGTGATCATTTACTATCGCAGCATGTAAAGGATCACATTTATCTGATCCTACCATTTTTGCGATTTTGCGATCTAAAGGTTTATGCTTCAGGTTACAAGGCACGCCTAATTGATTTAGACGTACCACAGTTTGCATTAAACCCTTTTCAGTAGCCCACAACAGAGCCGGAGTTTCAGTTGGCAAGTTATTGCCCATTAAAATTAATTCTTTGCGACGCGTTTTTGCGGCATCCAAGATTAAACAAGCTATGTCGTCTAAAGCCAGCGCCGTAAAATCAGCATCGTCGGTTGCCACGTTTTTTGCTGCGAATACACATTCAAAGGCATTCTTGCCCAGGCTGTTACGCACAAATAAATCTATGTCGGGAACTTCTTTGAACAGATATGTAACAACCGGCGTTTTAGCATACATAGTTGCTACCATTAGAGCGGTAGATCCAGCTGGAATGAGTACATCTCCAAAAAAATCGCGCACATCTTCGTGCAACACAGCATTTACGTCGCCACCGGCACGAATATATTCTCGCACTAAACTTACAAACCCATCTTTAGCTGCAAGTAAAAAACCTAGAATATGTTGTTGTTGTACTTCTGTTGGCTTTCTTAACATTAGAACGCTCTCCATTTTTTGAGTAAAAATAACCGCAAGCCCGGAAAGACCCTGAGCCGCTGTGCTGGTTAAATTAATTATTTTTGAGAGCTCATTCTACCACCTAACTAGCAGAAAAAGCAAGGGGGTATACACGCAATTAAAACAGAGCTTTCAATTGATGCCAATAATCGTATAAATAAATTTGGATAAGATCTTTGTATTCGTAGTACGCCGTCGGGTGAAACCCAAACCAGGCCATACCAATCAAGATAAAAGTTGTGTAACTAAGTATTATGGCCGATAAAACTATCAACGCCCACACTGAATATTTGCCTAAAGTTTGCCCAGCGGACAACGACAAAACACCTAACCCGAAAGCGAAGATATCTGTGATCCAGGTATAAGGCAGCGTAAAAATGATTTTAGAGGCGCACATGAAGACTAGGAGTGCGCCAGCGTACAAGAAGTACTTGCGTTCGGTAATGCGGCCACGGGCCACAAAGTTGCGTAAAAAGCCTGCCCAGTAAAAAACCACCGC
>DATIHV010000088.1:0-1872 GCA_035480295.1 Gammaproteobacteria bacterium | reverse complement strand
ATTTAGCCGAAGCAACGAGACAAATATTACTATGAAACACATTATTTGGGCCTTACGTCTTTTAGCTTTTTATATTGGCATAATCCCAGCAACAATAATTATCTCTACATGTGGTTGGCTATGTGCACCATTGCCAGCAATTTATTGTTATCGCATAATCACTAGCTGGTCACATTTTTTTATTTGGTGGGCCAAAGTAATTTGTGGCTTGAAGTATGAAGTGAGCGGCATAGAAAATTTACCTCCTGCACCTTATGTCGTGCTCTGTAATCATGAATCGATGTGGGAAACGATCTTTATGCAAGTTCTACTTCCACCGCAAAGTTGGGTTTTGAAGCGTGAATTGTTATGGATCCCATTTTTTGGTTGGGGCTTAGCATTAATTAAACCTATCGCTGTATTTCGTGATCGCTTAGCAGATGTTAAATTTATTTTACAACAAGGCAAAAAAAGAATTGCGCAAGGACGTTGTGTAGTGTTTTATCCTGAAGGCACACGCATGGCACCTGGCAAAACGCGACGCTTTAGTAGAACCGGCGCTGCCTTAGCGATTGCTGCGCAAGTGCCGGTAGTGCCGATTGCACATAATGCCGGCAACTTTTGGCCGCGTGGACCGTGGATTAAAAGATCTGGCACTATTACTGTGCATATTGGTGAACCAATACAACCCTCAGCAGATGCGTCTGCTATTACGAGTGCAGCTGAAGCGTGGATTGCATCGGCAAAAGAAAATATGAGTCCACATGGATAATTATCTTGCGTGCACGCAATGAGTTATAAAAAATGGATTTATAACTCAAAAAAGGTCAGTTTTTGAGTTATAACGTGACTTGGTGCAAAAAAATGTCATATTTTACATTTTCTGGCGCGAAAAAATGTTGGATTTTACATTTTTTTGCACCAAAATTACTGCCCTAACGTAGGCGCCTGTTGAATATTCGACGTATCAATCTTTGACAATATTTTCTGTGATATACCTTTGAAATCACCCGCATTAATCTTGGCACATTGTCCATACGGAACCCAAATCCATGCGCTCGCATCACCGGTGAGGTTAACGCCGGAGTCAGCCATGTACGGTTTTATCAAACCATTGCCATCTTTATCAACAACCTTGCACTGCTCCATCATTTGGTTATATTGATTTTGTGAATTCGGCACATTGCCAAAGGTTTGCGCGTCAGGTGTTGGTACTACACCAGGCGGCAATGAACTAGCATCACCCGCTCCTGCCCCTGCCCCTGCACCCGCGTCAGTTCCAGCGTCTGCCCAAGCGATTCCCATGAACAAACATAACAACAGAGCAACAAATGCATTCTTAACCATCGCCACACCCGATTCATATACATATAGAAAGTATAGCGAAAGAACCGCTATCTGCTAAAATGAGCATATGTTTAGATTATTATTTGATCCGCGCGGCGGCATACCACGTCTGCCCTTTTTGCTAGGGGTTGTGGTCAGCTTTGTGCTGTTGTTATTAAGCTTCGGCTTGCTGCTGCTGCCTGGTTACATGTTTGGTACTGCATCCAGCGCAACGGCAATAAGTGCAATCATTATTTATGTGCTTACAGTTTTTGTATTACTAGTAAGCGTATGGATTTCATTCTGCGTGCATTTAAAGCGTTTATATGATTTGAATGTAACTCGTTTGTTAATTCTGTTACCGTTTATCTCGGTAATTGCCAATAAATATATACCTACTTCGCCACAAGCAAAGCTAATGCAAATTATAATGCTGGTATATACCGTGGCTTTGCTATTCTGGCCCACACGTCGCAAGTTTTAAATATCTAAATTACCAACTTGCATTGCATTTGCTTCAATGAAATCACGACGACTTTCTACGTTATCACCCATCAACGTAGTAAA
>DATIHV010000087.1:0-7683 GCA_035480295.1 Gammaproteobacteria bacterium | reverse complement strand
TCCTGCGCTCCAACATCATGCCAGCAGAAGTAAAAAATATTTTGCCTGAATTACATGCCATACAAACTGAGTTATCTGAAGCTAAAAATGCAGTGGAGCTTTTAAAACAAGAATTAGCAAGCCTCGACGTGCTTGAAAAGGAATTAACTAGACCAAGCGCTACAAAGCAAGTCGTCGAACGGCCCAAACTAGGCAATGCACTTTTTGCGCAAATTGCTGGCAGCTCAAAGGACAAGTTACATCGTACAGAAAAATCCACGAAGAAAACTGATACAGAAAGCGTTAAACACGAACTTGCAGACAGAACTTTACTACGGCGCATGGCCAAGGAATACGATTCGGATCCCATATTCCATAACATGGTCGAAAAATACCTAGAAGAAATGCATGCGCAGACCAATGTGCCAGAAGCAAAAAAGAAAAAAATTATGGGTCAAATTAAAGCCCTGTACACGCAGCGTCAAAACCAGATAGAAATTGAAGATCGCGAAAGAATTGACTTGAAAAATGCTGAAATTACACGCCAAGCGACAAAACTTGCCCAAGCGGAACAAAAAGAAAGAATACGTATTTTACATGATCATGGAATTGACTTTGCGAACGGCAGTGCAGATGTATTTGTAAAGGAATTTGCAACGAAAGTTGAAAATGCAATTAGCGCTGCACGCAGAGATATGAAAAAAATACCCAACATAATTGATGGGTTGCGCGCCGCAATATCCAAAAAAAAGGATCGCATCGATCAATTGCGCACCAATCCTGATGAATTACATAAACACAAAGCATTGCAACATCCAAAAAAATTATATTTGCCAAGCGAATCTACTACAGCAAAACCCGATCGTCCTACTGGGTTGCAACCAGAAAGCAGCCTAAAACAACCGCGAATGGCCGCGGAAAATTCTCCTGTTTCGAATTCTCCTGGGTCAAATTCTTCTGTCTCGGAAATCACCAAACCTGTGACTAAAGTGAGCACAGCAACTGCAGGGCATCGCAAATCTGCAAGAGTTAAAACGCAGACAAGCAAGGGAAACATGCTTCTATATTTATTTGTTATAGTCGGAACTGCCTTTGCTGCACTTGCTGCGCAGTTAGGACGCAAAGATCTAGAAATGCAAGTGACAAAGTCATTAAATGAAACCATGCCACTTGTACCAGATTTCGATTTTAAAGATCAAAGTCCAGCAGTAATTGATTTTGCACAGGATAACTTGAACCCTTTAATTGCTGATGCAATCGTCGCTCATACTGCAGCAAATATTACGGCACCTAGCCATGCTGAACATGCAATCTCAGAACCTTTGCCTACCGAGCAAACCCCCGCGCAAACTAATACTCAAGCGCAAGAAATAAAACCTGCTGTGGATGAACCAGATCGTCCGCCGCCTGGCATAAGCAAAGCATCTTGGAAAGCATTAAACAAACGATTACGTTAAGAATTTGCCTCGCCATCTACCTTAAATAATTTGTAAATCCCTTTATCAAACTGCAGCAATCTAAGCAGCTTCGTCAAATTGCTGTATAAGATTTCATCCAATTGCCAAGGGGGATTTACAATTAGCAAACCGCAACTACTCAAAGCGGTTGCTAAAATTTGGTTGGCATGTAGTTCTGCTACTAATATTGGTAACTGCGTTTGTGCGCGCACATCACGGTAAAATTTATCTATAACTTTGCGATCCTTAATAGGGTACCAAACCATATATACCCCAGTAGCAAATCGTCTTAAACCGTCTTGTAAAGCTTGCACTATATGTGCAAATTCCTTGGGATCTTCAAAGGCCGGATCGATAAACACCAACCCGCGTCGTTCTTTAGGAGGTAACAAAGCCTTGATGCTTTCGTAGCCATTGCGATTAAATGTTTTAATACGCGGGTCCATATCGTAGCGTTGCTTCATTAAAGCATAGTCTGCAGCGTGCATTTCGGTCAGTAGTAAGCGGTCTTGATCACGTAAAAATTCTTGCATGATAGTGGGCGAGCCTGGGTACACGTGTTCTTGCTGCATGTATTTTCGTACTAAAGCGACATAAGGTTCAAATACCACGTCAACCTTTTGTGCTTCAAGCATTGCTACACCATGCTGATATTCCTGTGTTTTCTGCGCTTCGGCTGCGTCTAATGGATAAGCCCCCAGTCCGGCATGAGTATCGATTAAACAAAAAGGTGTGTTTTTGGCAGAAAGTTTTTGCAATATTAAGGTCAAGACCCAGTGCTTAAATACGTCGGCAAAGTTGCCAGCATGATAAATATGTCTGTAATTCATGGCGCGAGTATAACATACTAAGGAGTGTGCGTAGTAGGCGGGGGCGGAGTTAAATCATCATCGAGTTGTTTGGTTACATCTTGGTCTTCTTTGTGTTCCAGCATAGCGCCATCCTCAGTAATATCGGTTTGCTCATGCTCCCATTGTGGGATGAGTGAAGGAGGGGATGGCGGGTGCTGTTTTTTTGTCATGCTATATCTTCAATCCATAGTCATACGGCGCAAAGTATTGTCTTTCAATACGAAATGGTGAAATAGTGCCGCGCCCACATGTATAATGAATAATGTTAGCAAAACCATTGCCGAAGCATTGTGTATGAATACATATTTCTCCACCACAAGCGGGTTTTTTGCAACCAAGGCGGGGAACGTAAACAGCCCGAAAAATGTCGGGGTATAACCGGCTGCAGACGACATCGCCCAGCCACTTATAGGCTGCACAAACATAAACACATATAATAAGTAATGCACAGTGCGCGCGGCCACAACCAATAGCGGGTTCATATTGGCAAATTTTGGCGAACCATCATACGCGCGCCATGACAAGCGTGCGATCACTAGCATTAGTATTAGCATTCCAACTGATTTATGTAAACTAAACAACATTCCTTTGCTAGCATCTTGAGGGGGAAGATCGGTAGCGTAGTACCCGACACACCACGCAGCAATGATTAATAAAGCGATGATCCAGTGCAAACTGCGCGCAATTAAACCGTAACTATAGTCAGTATTGTGCAAATTCATGTGAAATTCCTAACGCGTAGTAAATATATGTTTAATTATAGACAAACAAGACATTTTTTCTAACAGGAAGCAAACAGACTAACAGCCTGGATTTTAGCTACTGGCCATAAAAATGCTTTCATTTTTCTAGCATATTGATATAATCCACATTAACAATTTTGCCGACTGTGAAGTAAGAGGTAGTAATGCCGGGAACATTGATTTTTCTTATTGGTAGTGAAGGCGTTGGAAAAACTAGAATAGCGCGTGCGCTAAAGGACAAGTATAACACACCAGAAAAGCAAACTATCTTCTACATGAGCAGAGATCAAGGTAAGGAAGAAATTGCCTCTGATAAGACAAAACCTCTGAGCGAAGAAGTTAAAACAAAAATTTATATGCACATGCTTGCTTACGCAAAAACAAGTCTAGAGGAAACCAACACAGAAGAAGATAAAATTGTTATCCTAGAAGGTAATTGGCTTACGGACGAACGTCTAGAATGGCCTCAGTTGCGGCGGTGCTTATGGCCTGAAAAACACGCACTGAATTTCAAAACGCTTATTTTGTTTTGCGTATGTAGCAATTCAAACATTCAATACAACCGTGTTATGAACCGGGCTCTGCAAAAAGACGAAAAACTAACTGAAACCTATCCAGCTTTTTTAAAGCACTATGGCGACAGAAGGCGTCAGGATGAGCAAGCTATTGCAAAGTTAGGAAAATCAGTGGAAGTTAAACGCATCGAAACGAAAGGCTTCAATCTAGATATTGCCTTACCTTATTTTCTGGAAGCACTACTTGAGGATATCCAGCACGCGTGTAAAGATTTGCATGCTCATGGACGTCATGTAACACCTAGCTTTAGAACAATGTCGCATAATTCTAGTGTGGCGTCTCTAAACGCATATGATCTGTGGCGCAATGGAGATGCAGCTGTAAGTCCTAATTTAAATGAATTTATACAAGCAATGGCAAACACAGGCATGCAAGAAATGCAGCATATAAGTAGTTTGGATCAAATATCGTTGCGTAGCAGCCCATCAGAAGCGATCCTTTTTATGGCGAACTCACAACTTCTTGACAGACAGCGTTTAAGTAGTTTAGATCTCATATCTTTGCAGAGTGCGCCCGGCACGCCGGATGAAAAAAATAGTAAACGGACCAAAATGGCACAAACTCCTATAGTCGTAGCATTGTCCGGCGTTTAACTATCAAGTCGAGGCACGACTTTACTACCAGCTGTTACAACGACGTTTTTGTACAATAGAGAGGACTGAGCAAGTATCTGATCTCTTGCAGGCGCCGAACCGAATTCATGCAAAATAGCAATTTTTGCATCCATCAATTTACCAGCCGCATCTTTGTTTGGCATCGTTGGCACCATGTTGCGCTTGTAAAACATCGCCTCTTCTAACGCCGTAGTCTTCCCTCCGTTTTGCACGTTCAGAAATCTCGTGAAATCTGCGCCACTTAAGTTTTTACGGGCTGTTTCTAAAAGACATCTAAATATTTCAGGAGAAGCGTTAAGTACAGCAACATGCAGCACACTAACACTTAAAGTAAATGTGTCCTGCACAGCCGCGCCAGCAGCAACAAACCTCGGAATTAGCTTAATAATTGCATCGTCAGCTACCGTACGTTTAGCAAAAAATAAAATTGAAAACGGTGTATACCCTAATTTGCATCTATGCTGTAAAAGTAATTGAGCAATCCGTGGCCTTTCTAGAAGAGCATTTATTAAATCAAGTGCAGCTTGCTCGTCGATTTCCTGCATCATATATTTTTGCAGAAGCCGGGCTAGAAGATTGTCGCGATCATGGTCGTAAACGTTTTTTGGTACGCAACCAAGATCTAACAGCCAACGCAAACCGGCAGCACTCTTCGCTCCAAATACCACGCACGTAAAAAGATCGTGCCCTTCATCATTCATGCCGGAAAGTTCTTGACCAGGATTTGTTAATTGTCGTTGCTCTATATAACGTTTGCACAAAAACTGGAAAATACCTTTTTCTACACACCTTTTGACTGTAGCTGTTGCAATCAACAAGTTAAACGGTACGTGTGCCTTATGATCCACGCATAACTTATTTACTAAGGATAAATGTTGCAAAGTAAGAGCTGCTTGAATTAATGGTACCGACGTATTGCTATCCAATAAGCTTATGTCCATTTTGTTCTGAACTACTTGCTGACTGAAAATCGCGTACCAGTCTTCAACAATAGAACTATCAGGTTCTTCACTTATAGCATTACAGAGACCCTCCCATGGATACAAACCAGTCGGTGGAAAAAAGCGCATTGCAAGCACAAATGAGTTTGAGTCTTCCAGTATTTTAAGCTGCGCAATTTTCATCTGTGTGGCAGAGTTTCCACATATTGCCTCTTGTGCAAAGTATTCATAAACACGCTTCCCGAGTAAATAGAGCAATGGTTTGCCTATTTCTGAAACCGATTCAACGTAATCATACATACCTATAATTGAGCGCAAATCACTTTGTTTTATGATCTGCGCAGGTTTCCCAGACTTTTTCTTTGCGGATTCCATTGCCGAATTACATGCATTATATATTCGCGTGCGCATGGAAGTACGACTTTCAACCACTGCGCATAATTCTGCATATTCTTCTTTATTGAATAAATCCATCAATTCGTTATCTGGCTCTGAATTGTTATATGCATCGCCAAAAGTGTTAAAAAGTTTGCCCCATGATTCTGATCCTACTGCTACAAATTTCTGCAGCAGCAGAATTACTTGATCTAAAAGAAATTCGCGAATATTTGTCCATTGCGCATCTTTTCGCGCCAGTATTGCCAGCGGGCTGAGTCCATTGTCGTTTTTTAATAATATGGCTGTTGCAAAGTGATGACTAAATTGTGTGTTATGCTCGTCGTCATGAGTAAAAATAATATTTAATACTTGCAGAATTTGCTCGCATTTGGAAGGATCCATATCAAGCAAAACGTGTATAAAATTGCGTCCTTCAGAGTCACGTTGCGGCATTAGAAACATTGGGGCAGTAAACGCTGCCTGCGCTCGCGCATATATTGATATTATACTTTGCACGACTTCACGGAGCATTGGCAAGTCGTGCATATGATGCGCAAACACATAGGTTAAAATACCTTCTAACTTGAATTCCTTCGTATTAACTTGCAACTTGTTATTAAGTTGCGCCCTTAAGTTTGTGTCTTTACTTTTTTTAATCGACTCTCTTATATGAAAAGCCCTGTCAATTTCAAGCAATGCTTTTTGGTCAGCACTCAGCAGCTTGTATCCGAGCGCAGTTTTAAATTGATGATGTAATTCACCGCTCAATAATAGAGAGCACGACATTGGAGACAATTCCAAATCAGTTATAAGCTTTACGGTCTCGCCTACGTTCGAGCTATTTCGCATGTTCTTGCAACGAGCATAAAGCAATTCCCTAACATATGATTCCATCAATGGATTTGCACGCGTGCAGCGATTGATTTTTTTAGCATCGTTTGCATCCATCGCAAGTGCTACGGTATCAACTTCTGAAAAGCTTATCGTTGGTAAATCCAATATACGCGACATACTTTCGGTTGAATTAAATCTGCGACGGGGAATATCTTCGAAGTTAAAGCTCATAGTGGAGGAGTTCGACCTGGCTCTAATTTTTGCCTCAGTGGGTTTTTGCGTATCTAATTGCATTTTTGGCACTTCTAGCAATTCTAAGCCCGATGCCGAAAAACATCTACGCGGAGTTTGATCGTACTCAAATTCGTTCTCGAATGCATTCGTCGCAGAGATCGGAAGCGGGGGAGCAGATTGCGTACGGTCTATAGAGTTATATGCAGGCAGCATGGGTGTGTGGGTGGATGATCTAGAGGATTTCATATGCGCCTAACTTCCTTACTATACAATACAAACTAACTTACTCGCGGTAAAAGCTGGCTGACTATAGCAAAGTACCAAATCAATTACAAGCATACATTGTTTAAAAACAAGCGATTGCGTGTATAATCGTACAATGTACAAAGCAAACTTTGGTCGTGAGCTTACGATTATTCTATTGATCAAACTTACATTACTCTACGGTGTATGGAATGTTTGTTTTAAAAATACTAAGCAGACCGTAAGTGGCGCAGCGCTTGCGGCAAAGCTATATGCAAATAGCAACAACACTAACAGGGATGAAAATGCTTAATGAAAGCCTAGTTAACCTTTCGCGCTTACAATTTGCAATTACTGCGCTTTATCACTTTCTTTTCGTGCCACTCACATTAGGGTTGGGATTCATACTTGCGATCAGCGAGTCGGTGTACATTATGACCGGCAAGCAGATTTATAAAGATATGACAAAATTCTGGGGCAAATTATTTGTTATTAATTTTGCCATGGGTGTTGCCACTGGACTAACTTTAGAATTTCAATTCGGTACAAATTGGGCCTATTACGCACATTACGTAGGCGACATTTTTGGTATACCGCTAGCAATCGAAGGCTTAATGGCGTTCTTTTTAGAATCAACTCTAATTGGTGTATTCATTTTCGGCTGGGACCGTATTAGTAAGGTACAGCATTTAGCCGTAACGTGGGCAATAGCGATCGGCGCTAACTTTTCCGCCTTGTGGATCTTAATTGCCAATGCCTGGATGCAGTATCCCGTTGGCACTGAATTCAACTTTACAACCATGCGCATGGAATTAACTAGTTTATCCGATGTA
>DATIHV010000086.1:0-1618 GCA_035480295.1 Gammaproteobacteria bacterium | reverse complement strand
TCCACTAATTAACACAGCTACTTTACTGCAGCTTCTATATTCAACTCCACCGGATGCAGTAGGAATTTTGACTGCCAAATTAACTAATCCACATGGTTTTGGCAGAATAGTTCGCGATCAACAAGGTCGAGTCATTGCCATAGTTGAAGAACGTGATGCTACTCCACAGCAACGTGACATAACGGAAATTAACACTGGTATTTATTTATTACCATACAGATATTTAGCTGCGTGGTTATCACAACTTAAAAACAATAATGAACAACATGAATTTTATTTGACGGATATTGTTGCTATGGCTGTTGCTGAAGGACTGCAGGTAGTAACACAATTAGTAGCAGATGTTACTGAAATTGCGGGCGTGAATTCACAGCAACAATTGGCGACCTTAGAAAGAAGTTATCAAAAAAGATTAGCCGATGATTTAATGAATCGCGGTGTAAAAATATCTGATCCAGCGCGCATAGATATACGCGGTGATATTCAGGTTGGTAGCGATGTTGCAATCGATGTGAATGTAATTTTGCAGGGCAAAGTCACACTTGGTGATGGAGTCGTTATCGGCCCGAATGTGGTAATTACCAATAGTGAAATTGCCGCAGGTACAAAAATTTTAGCCAATAGCGTAGTTGAAGGTGCATACATAGGATCTGATTGCCAAATTGGTCCATTTGCACGCGTGCGTCCAGGTACAAAAATGCACGCGCACAGTAAGATTGGCAATTTTGTAGAAACAAAAAGTGCAGTTATAGATGAACACAGCAAGATCAATCATTTAAGTTATGTTGGTGATGCACTGCTTGGTAAACGCGTTAATATTGGCGCCGGGGTAATAACATGTAACTTTGATGGCGCAGCAAAGCATACTACCGTGATCGAAGATGATGTATTCGTTGGATCAAACTGCGAATTGATTGCGCCGATCACAATAGGTAAAGGAGCAACCATAGGCGCTGGTACTACCTTGATGAAAGATGCTCCAGCCAATGCGCTTACATTAACAAAGAAAATAATTACCAATATTATAAATTGGCAGCGACCAATAAAACAAAAAGAGGAAATTTGATATGTGCGGAATTGTTGGAGCGGTTAGCCAGCGCAATATAGTACCAGTTTTAGTAGATGGTCTATATAGCCTAGAATATCGTGGTTACGATTCTGCTGGCATTGCCGTACTTAATGCGCAACAACAAATCGAACGCATACGCCGATCGGGTAAAGTACAAATGCTTGATCAGGGGGTGGTAGATAGTGGTTTAACCGGTAAGATAGGTATCGCGCACACCCGCTGGGCTACGCATGGCGCACCAAGTGAAAAGAACGCTCATCCGCACATGGTTGGGGATCGTATTGTATTAGTGCATAACGGCATCATCGAAAATTACGTGCATTTGCGTAACAGTTTACTTAGCGAAGTACAACTATCATCCGAAACAGATTCTGAAATCATCGCTGCATTAATTTGGCAAGAAGTTGTTAAACATAACAAAACCTTGCTGCAAGCGGTACAAGCAGTAGTAAAAGTATTAGAAGGCGCGTATGCAATTGCAGTGCTGGATGCGCAACAACCAGGCATTATGGTTGCAGCACGCTGTGGCAGTCCAATCACAATTGGATT
>DATIHV010000085.1:0-2699 GCA_035480295.1 Gammaproteobacteria bacterium | reverse complement strand
CGCCGATGCCGATGTTATTGCGGGATTTATTACTTCACCATTGGAAATAGCAATCGCGCAAGCCAATGGTATTGATTATATGACTTCTTCCAGCGTTAATGGTAAAAGCACTATAACCGCAAATCTACGTTTAAATTTTGATCCAAATAAATCTTTAACAGAAATTAGCACCAAGGTAGCATCGGTGCGCAATAATTTACCACCGCAATCACAGCAGTCTGTGATTAACGTTGCAATTGGTGAAACCATTGACGCGATGTATATAGGCTTTAACAGCAAAGTGCTGCCAGCAAACAATATTACTGATTATTTGTCACGCGCAGTGCAGCCCAAATTGCAATCCATTGAGGGAGTGCAAAACGCGGAACTATTAGGCGCGCAAAATTTTGCGCTACGTGCATGGTTAAACCCCAACAAACTTGCGGCATACAATTTAACCGCCGCGGATATAAACGCGGCATTAATAGCAAACAACTACATTTCTGGTTTGGGTAACACTAAAGGTCAAATGGTGCAAGTTAATTTAACTGCCAACACGGAATTGCACAGCGTCGATGAATTTAAAAAATTAATTATCAAAGAGCATAACGGCGCATTTGTGCGTTTAGAAGATGTGGCCACGGTGGTGATGGGTGCTGACAATTATGACTCTGAGGTTTCATTTGACGGTCAGCAAGCAGTTTATATTGGGATCAAAATTGCTCCAGGCGCAAATTTATTACAAGTAATTGATCGCGTGCGTACAGTGTGGCCAGATATATCTAATATGTTGCCAACCGGTATAGACGGAAAAATTGTTTACGACTCTACCAAGTTTGTGAACAGCGCAATTCATGAAGTGGAGCGCACATTAATTGAAGCATTAATCATAGTAACATTTGTTATTTTTGCGTTTTTAGGCAATTTTCGATCTGTGATCATACCGATTGTGGCAATACCTTTGTCATTAGTAGGCGCGTTCATTTTTATGTTGATGTTGGGTTATAGCATCAATTTATTAACATTATTGGCGCTAGTGCTAGCGATTGGTTTGGTGGTCGACGATGCGATTATTGTTGTAGAAAACGTTAGTCGGCATTTAGAAGATGGTGTTAAACCTTTAGATGCAGCAATAATTGCAGCTAGAGAATTAGGCAATCCAATCATTGCAATGACTATTGTACTATTAGCCGTGTATGTCCCGATAGGATTCCAAGGTGGTTTGACGGGTGCACTATTTTCCGAGTTTGCCTTTACGTTAGTAGGCGCGGTTACGATTTCTGCAGTAGTAGCGTTAACATTATCTCCGATGATGTGCTCTGGGCTGTTAAAGCCGCATAAACCAGGTTTAATAGATAGAATGTTCGATAAAATTCGCGATAAATATAAAAAACGTCTGCACAATAGTTTGAATTATAAAAGCGTAACTATAATGCTGACAATTATTATCTTAAGTAGCATACATTATTTATACAGTAGTTCTAGTGCCGAATTGGCTCCAGAAGAAGATCAAGGCATTATATTAGCCATGTCTACTGCGGCCCCAAATGCCACGTTGCAACAACGCAGCTTATACGCTGCGCAAATATATAAAGATTTTGACAGCTATCCTGAAACGGATCATGTATTTCAACTTGATGAGCCTGGCTTCATGATGGGTGGCCAAGTATTGAAACCTTGGGACGAACGTACACGCACTGCAGCGCAATTGCAACCGTTAGTTCAGCAGCAATTAAAGACAATTACAGGTTTACAAGTTGCAGTGTTTCAACCGCCGCCATTGCCTGGTAGTAGCGGTTTGCCGGTGCAATTTGTGATCCAAACTACCGATCCATTTGCGCGTTTAAATGAAATTTCGCAAAATTTTCTATCTGCTGCAAAAAGCTCCGGCATGTTCATGTTTGTAGATAGTGATTTAAAATATGATAATCCGCAAGCAATGCTGGAAATTGATCATGATATGGCATCGCAATTAGGTCTGACTATGACAGACGTAGGCAGTGCGTTATCCTCGATGCTAGGTGGTGGCTATGTAAATTATTTTAGTTTAGATGGTAGATCGTATAAAGTTATACCGCAGGTGCAACAACGTTTTAGGCTAAATACCGATCAATTACAAAACTACTACATTCAAACCAAATCCGGTTTTCCGGTACAATTATCTACGATTATTAAAATTGTATACCGTACCATTCCGCGCTCTATCAATCATTTTCAGCAATTAAATTCTGCGACAATTTCAGGGGTTTTAGTGCCTGGGGTAAGCGTAGGACAGGGGTTAGAATCATTACGCGCTTTAGCGCGCGATACTTTGCCGGATGGGTATTTGATTGACTATGCTGGACAATCTAGACAATATATTCAGGAATCTAGCGGCTTTTTGTTAACGTTTGGATTTGCGATTGTGGTTATATTTTTAGCACTTGCTGCGCAATTTGAAAGTTTTAGAGATCCGTTAATAATTTTAGTTTCAGTGCCGATGTCTATTGCTGGCGCATTAATATTTATTTGTTTGGGCGTAGGTGGTAGTACTTTAAACATATATACGCAGGTAGGATTAGTGACCCTAATGGGTCTTATCAGTAAGCATGGCATTCTAATCGTGCAGTTTGCCAATGAGTTACAATTGCAGGGCCTCAGCAAACGTGAAGCAATAGAAGAAGCTGCGGCATTGCGTTTAAGACCGATTTTAATGACTACAGCAGCGATGGTGCTAGGCG
>DATIHV010000084.1:0-3380 GCA_035480295.1 Gammaproteobacteria bacterium | reverse complement strand
AAACAACCCTGGTAGATAAGTTACTGCAACAGTCAGGCACTTTTGATGCTCGCGCAGAAATTATAGAAAGAGTGATGGACTCCAACGAGCTAGAGCGTGAACGTGGTATTACGATTCTTGCTAAGAATACATCTATTCAGTGGAACGGCTACAAGATCAACATCGTAGATACACCGGGTCATGCTGACTTCGGGGGTGAAGTTGAGCGGATCTTATCTATGGTGGATTCTGTATGCCTGTTAGTGGATGCGGTTGATGGCCCAATGCCACAAACACGCTTTGTAACTGAAAAGGCATTTAAGCAAGGATTGAATCCAATATTGGTAGTAAATAAAATTGATCGTCCTGGTGCGAGACCGGATTGGGTTATCGATCAAGTATTTGATTTGTTTGACAATTTGGGTGCAACTAACGAACAGCTAGATTTTCCAGTAATTTATAGTTCTGCACTGTTGGGCTATGCAACCACAGATTTAAATGAACCAGCAACCGACATGAGCGCGTTGTTGAATTTGATTATAGAAAAGGTCGCACCGCCGGCAGTTGAAGAAACTGGTCCGTTCCAAATGCAAATTACTTTCTTGGATTATTCAAGTTATGTAGGTGTGATTGGAGTGGGTCGTGTATCACGCGGTACAATCAAAGCAAACGATCAGGTATCTGTAGTTGATCGTAATGGCAATATACGTTACGGCAAGATTATGCAATTGTTTGGACATGTTGGTTTAGAGCGTGTGCCAATTACAGTTGCGGAAACAGGCGATATTATTGCAATCACTGGCATCGAAGATTTAACTATTTCCGATACGGTATGCGCAAAAGATACACCAGAAATGTTGCCACCATTAGTGGTGGATGAGCCTACGATTAACATGATTTTCCAAATTAATACTTCGCCATTTATTGGACGTGAAGGTAAATTTGTAACTAGTAGGCAATTACGCGATCGTTTATTTAAAGAAGCTTCATATAACATTGCGTTAAGAATCGAAGCCACTGATGATCCAGACAAGTTTAAAGTATCAGGCCGTGGTGAATTACAACTCAGTATTTTCATTGAAACAATTCGTCGCGAAGGTTTTGAATTAGCCGTATCACAGCCACAAGTAATTATTCGTGAAATTGATGGCGTGCAACAAGAACCATATGAGCATTTAATTGTTGACGTAGAAGAAGCACATCAAGGTGCAATCATGCAACGTCTTGGTGAGCGTCGTGGACAAATTCAACATATGTTACCGGATGGTAAAGGCCGTGTGCGTTTAGAATATATGATACCAGCGCGTGGTTTGATTGGTTTCCATGGCGAATTTATGACCACTACTTCTGGTACGGGAATATTAACCCACGTATTTGATCATTATGGGCCGTTAGTTTCTGGTATTGAACTTGGCAGAAAGAACGGTGTGTTAATTTCTAATTGTGCTGGTAAAGCATCTGCTTATTCATTATGGAATTTGCAACCGCGCGGTAAATTATTCATTGGCCCGCAGGCCGAAGTTTACGAAGGTATGATTGTAGGTATTCATACGCGTGATAATGACTTGGTGGTTAACGTTACCACAGAAAAGAAGTTAACTAATATGCGTGCCTCTGGAACAGATGAAAATATTATTCTTACTCCGCCAATTCCTCTAACGTTAGAATATGCATTAGAGTTTATCAATGATGATGAATTGGTTGAAATTACACCGAAATCTATACGCTTACGCAAAAAATATCTTAAAGAAACAGATCGTAAACGCGATGAACGCAGCAAAGTGAAAGCCGAGGAGTAATCGCGGTTTCTGCGGAAGAACAGCGCAAAAAAATGCCCAGGGCTTCCGCCCCGGGCTAACACCGAATATAGTCGGTTGGAGATTGACTAGGGAAATAATGCCACAGTTAACCCGACCAGGCTGTAAGACAATCCGCACAAATTTTGTGAGATTTTAACCATGGTTTGTTGCATGTGTTTGACTAAGCCATAACTTCTTCTGCTGCAAGTGCTTCCGCAGTAACTTGTGGATAGTGTGCTGGATAAGGCAATTTAGCCACCTTGGTTGCAATCGCGGCTAAAGCCACAGCTGGTGGTACCACTTCTTGCAAACGCGGATCGTGCGCCAGAGGAAGAATGTACTGCTTACCAAATTCCAATTTAGTTGCGGTATGGCATCGTTCAAGCACAGCAGCTGGAACGGGCTGACGCGCTAGATCTTTAATTGCATGTACTGCTGCAATATGCATTGCACGATTAATTTTTGCGGCACGTACGTCTAATGCACCACGGAATATGTATGGGAAACATAATACGTTATTAACTTGGTTTGCATAATCGCCACGTCCAGTAGCTAAAATTAAATCATCGCGTGTAGCTAATGCGATTGCAGGTGCAATTTCAGGATCTGGATTGGACATTGCAAATACAATTGGTTTTGCTGCCATGCTGCGTAACATATCTGCCGTTACTAAGTTTGGTCCAGATACGCCAATGAATACATCGCTGTCTTGCATCGCGTCTGCTAACGTGCGCTTGTCAGTTTCTAGTGCATATTCTGCCTTGTAACTATTTAAATCAGTGCGACCAGTATGTAGCACACCGTTACGATCACACATATAAATGTTTTGTTTCGGTGTGCCTAATGCAACCAATAAATTCATAGATGCAATACCGGCTGCGCCTGCGCCTAAACAAACTATTTTAACTTCAGATAATTTTTTACCTTGAATATCTAGCGCATTTAATAAACCGGCTGCAAGTATAACTGCTGTGCCATGTTGATCATCATGAAACACTGGAATGTCTAACTTTTCAACTAAAGCCTTTTCAATTGCAAAACACTCTGGAGCTTTAATATCTTCTAAATTAATACCACCAAACGTTGGTGATATATTTGCAACTGTATTAATAAAATCTTCCGAACTTGCGCTATCTACTTCGATGTCGAATACATCCACATCCGCAAAGCGTTTAAATAGTACACCTTTACCTTCCATTACCGGTTTGCCGGCTAGTGCACCAACGTTGCCTAAACCTAGCACTGCCGTACCATCGGAAATCACTGCAACCAAGTTTCCTTTAGAAGTATATTTGTAGGCACATTCTGGATCTTGCGCAATGGCTTTGACAGGTTCAGCAACGCCCGGAGTGTATGCTAAACATAATTGTTCTTGAGTTTCGGTAGGTTTTGTAATTAATAAACCAATTTTCCCTGGTTTGGGGAGCAAGTGATACTCTAATGCAGCTTGCTTCAAGTCTTTGAACATCATATCAATATCTCCAATTTTTAATAATTGTTACACAACTAAATAATGTAATGATTTAACTTTTTACTGTTTTATTCAGGGTATGATATCACCTTTACAGCAGTTGCAGCCGGTTTTGTATGTGAAAACATACT
>DATIHV010000083.1:0-1901 GCA_035480295.1 Gammaproteobacteria bacterium | reverse complement strand
CAATTCGTGCTGGCTTGAGAATGAAAAAAACGTAACATTCTTACCTATATCCAACACCTTGATCTGCCGGCTGCTCGGCCCAATTGTTTAAAAAATCTCCAAGCCACTGGCGCCAGTCCTTTTGTATCGTTTCTAAAGGTTTACCATAAGCGTCTTGGATTGCGGTGGGAAAGTCCGTTTTATTGCCTAAGGATTTTAATATGGTGGTTATTTTGCTCATGCCGTAACGTTGCACGATGTAATATATAAAGCTAAATGCTTGTTGGTACGCCAATAATGCTTCTTGCGAATTTGCGCTTACAATTGCCGAGTTGATTTTGTCCCAGTCAATTAGTTCATTTGCATTATACGCCATAGCTAACAGGTAAATGCGCGGCGGATTGCCATGTTTGTATTCTTCGTATTTTGCCAGGCCTTCATTAAACCAACGCGGACAATTGTTGTTCGTTAAAGCACCGACGATAACGTGCGTATATTCGTGCACTACGTCACTTTGCAATTGTTTAAAATCTGTTTGATCTGCACCAATCGCAAGCCGAATTTTCCCATCATAAATTGCTTCTGCCCATCCTGGCGCATCTACCATGGTTTGCTGATATTCTTGTTTGTTATAAACAACCACCGGCACTTTAAAATTCTGCCTGAACATAAAATCTGGCGCTACAGTATCATGCGCGTAATCAAGCACCTGGCTAGCACTAAAATTTGTATTGCCAGCCACGCTTGCGTCAACTTTTATATTAAAATATGGATTAAAAATACTGTTCATGTCGCGTTCGGTAGTAGTTTCGCGATTAATTTGTGCTAAGCGTTGTTGTATTTGTTGATTATCGGGTAATAATTGAGCTGCTTGTTCCCAGGCATGCTGTGCAGCTGGCATGTTTTGCTCCATGTAATTTACATCGCCGAGTAATAAATATGCATTGGCATTTTGTGGATTTAAAGCTATTGCTTGTTGTGCAATTTGCTCGGCATTATGGGCCGTATATGTAGAATATGCGCCACTGCGATCTTTATACATTTCAAGCCCTTGTTCATAATATATATTGCTTAAATTTTTACGGATTGGCTCTGGATTGGGGCTGATGCTAATTGCTTGCTGCAGATAGCTTTGTGCATCAGACCACTGCTTGTTTTGTGCGAGTAATACACCGTAGTTATTATATGCGTTGGCTAATGCGGAAGCTACTTGCGTATTTTGCGGGTTTTGCGCATACAGAGTTTGTAATTCGGCAATTTTTGGTGGCCAATAATTTGGATCAGAAGTTTGCGGATTTATAGGCATGCCACTTGCGTCAGAAGTGCTGGTGTCCCCATTTGCATTTATGGGCATCAATAGCAAAAGCAGTACGCTGATGATCTTTAAAATCATCGTTGGGATTTGCAAGTATATTTTTAGCTTGTTCTCAGTCAAGGTCTTTCCTTACACCACTCCTTATTTAAGTATATAACTACATTGCATTTAATTGGGCTAACCGCTAGACTCGCAACATATCTAGAATATGGTACTTAGTAGGATGACTACAGAACTCGACTTGGCGCGCAATACTTTGCTAGCTCCGGCTGGACTAACCGACAATGATTTGCAAAAAATCCTCGGACAAATCCTAGGTCACACGGTAGATAGCGCGGATTTATATTTTCAGGGTACTAGTTTTGAATCTTGGACTTTAGAAGATGGAATTATAAAAGACGCGGCCTACAGTGTTGATCACGGCGTAGGTGTGCGGGCGATCAGTGGTGAAAAAGCTGGTTTCGCATATTCAGATGATATTTTGCTGCCAGCATTGGAGCAGGCTGCTGGTGCGGCTAGAACTATCGCGATATCTGGTGGTAAGAATAAAGTCAAAGTATTTGGCCAGCACCATTTAGCGCCACATAATTTATATTCCGCTAGTAAC
>DATIHV010000082.1:0-8315 GCA_035480295.1 Gammaproteobacteria bacterium | reverse complement strand
TGGTAGCTTCATCTTGAGGTTCAGCATTTGTATCTAAAGATGCTGGTTGCCAATGATAGCCAACATTTTTTACTACCATTTCAATTGTGCCTGTTGGATTTAAAGCAAATTCACTAACCGTTGGTTCATTAGCTGCGGATTGCTGCGACTCATCGTGGATTGGTATATTTTGAATAGTAAGTACTGATATGCAACCTAACATTTTGGCGATATAAATCATATCTGTGGCACGCGCTGCGTATGCGTTACGTGGCTCGCGTATTTCGGCACAATAAACTTGCTTGAGTTCAGCGAGTAATTCAGGTTTGAACTGGGCTATAAAGCGCGTAAAAAAGTTTCCGTCTACGCAAGCAGCACTTTTAACAGCAAATTTCTCTTCGTGCGCAACATTTGCATCCATGGCTACTTCTTGCTCTACATTTGCCGCAAAAGCAGCATATGCCTCGCGCAATTGCGTTGCATGCGCCGCCAGCAACTTGTGCACCATGTTATCCTGTAATTCAGGTTCACTTTCATCATCGGTATCGATGCTGCTGCGAATGTACTCAGCACATACCATTTGCATAAGTAACTTAAAGGGAGTATCTGCGCCTACATGGTTTGGAGTTTCCTGCATTATGCGCGCAAATGCGTTTTTCACTGCATCGGCTTTAGCATCTGCATCATTATCATAACGAGTTTGTGATTGTGGCAGCTCGGCGGCATAGAGGTCGATAAATCTATTGCTAAACGCATTGTTGCATTCTGCGCCATAAAAATCCCTTGGGCGCTCAATAATAGAATCAATTAACGGCACAAATGAGGCAAAACCGCATAAATTATCTTTTGCGGTTGTAGGAACCCATTGGTAATTTGAATTTTGATTACTACCTGGCACGAATACACCTTAATTAGTACTGCTTTTGCCTGGATTCTACAGCGGTTGTAATGCTTCGGTCAACGCTCATCCACACATGTTAGACACTTGCCAAACTAACGAGCGCTCATGTTTGCGGCTGTAAATTTGCTAATCTGTGCTCTGCTTCGGCATCACTTAACCAGATCTTTTCTTTTTCCAGAACTTCTAATTGCAATTGTGCACGCTGCGGATTAGGACCATGTGGCGCTGTCCAATGTTTCCAGGCCATATATTCAAAGCCAACATATTCAATATCATGTTCAGCACAATATTTGGCCACAGAAGCAATATTTCTATGCAAGTCATCAACAAATATTATTTTACGCGGCTTATGTCCTATATGGCGCAAATACGCTTGCAATACTCGACCTTTTTCTAAGCTGCTGCTCAATAAAATGCCGTTTTTACACAGTGGTGCATGCTGATCTGTGACTTCATCTAAATACTGCGTTAATTCCTCGCGCGACACATCTGGTAATGTTAAATTTAGGGTAAAACCATATCCAGTAAGCTCTTCTATACGCCAATCTTCTAGTCTAGGAAATACACCATATTTACCGCCATCCATCGCCGTCAAAAACAAAACATTTGGACAATGCGCATAAATAGTTCGCAAAGTATCTAAAGTATTTTCTTCTACGGTTTTTCCTTGGGCATGTTGCCAAACGAGACTAAGAAGGTCGTCTACTTCTTCGTTATTATATTTTGACTTAAGAACGGTATTAAAGTTTTCGAAATCTAGTTCCGCGTGGTGACTGAAAATATAGTCGCGCGGTTGAATTAGCGTGAAATCTACATCAAAGATAACTAATGTATCGTTGGAAGATTTTTTTACTTCCTCAAGAACCTCACACAACTGAGTTGACTGCCTTATCTCGGCAAATGCAGTGGAATATACAAGCATGTAAATTATCATTGCCCTAAGTAACGTATTAATAGCCATATAATTTTACCTTCGAATGCATGGTTTCACAGTACTAGGCCTTTTTCGCTGTGTCAATGCCATAACACATATTGTTTTTAAGGGTATTTAATGTTATATAGTCAAGAAAATTAAGAGAAAGCAAATGAAAGACGTATTTACACCTAAAGCGCAAGAACAGAATAAAATGCCATCACCAGAAAATGGCTGGATAAAAACATTATTTACTAATTACGTAGAAAAATATGAAGCGTGCCCAAAGCTTCTAGCAATGAAAGATCAATATTTGTCTGAGGAACAAAAGCGACAAAAAAGGATATGCAGCGTTTTAATGCAAATGATACCGTAAGTGCTCAATATACAATTACACCGTCTCGCAAATACAGTTCGCTCTTTAGCCATGGATGCAGTAGAAAACGCCGGATCCGGCCACGCTGGTTTGCCATTTGGCTGTGCTGAACTTGGAGCGTATTTATTTGGCGAATATCTAAATCTAGATAATGAAGATGTTAATTGGCCAAATAGAGATATTGTTGTACTCTCGGCCGGTCACGGTTCAATCTGGTTATATATCTTTTTACATCTTCTAAACTTTGGCATAAGCCTAGACGATCTAACACAATATCGATCTATAAACTCACAAACACCAAGTCATCCTGAATTCGGCAAAACTCCCGGCATCGACGCAACTACCGGAACCGATGGACAAGGGGTAGGTTTTGCGGTGGGTTATGCATTAGCTTATAAAATATTAGCAGCAAAATTTAACACTCCGGACTATCAACTTTTTAACAACAAGATCCTAGTTTTAGCGGGCGACGGGTGCATGATGGAAGGGATATCCGGCGAAGCATCATCTTTTGCCGGACATCTTGGTTTGAACAATTTGATATTGATTTATGATAGCAATAAAACAAGCCTCGACGGTTTTGTTAGTGAAACCATGTCCGAGAATATTGAATTGCGCTACAAAGCTTATGGCTGGGATGTGTTCGAAATTGATGGGCATGATTTTGATGCCATGCATAATGTTTTTAAAAACTTACGCACCGAGCAAAAAAAACCCACCCTGATCATTGCCAATACTGTTATAGGCAAAGGTTTACCGAACGTTGAAGGAACTCCTCTGGCACATAGCGGATCTTTAGATCACGAATATGTAGCTAAAATCAAGCAATCACTTGGCTTAAATAGTAAATTTGCTGTGCCACATGATGTGTATGAATATTTCAATACAAGAATTGGCAAGAATCAGCTGCAGCGCGCGCGATGGCAACAATTATTTACAGCATGGCAAGCTGCACACCCCGAATTGGCTTGCGAGTACAACAGCATGCAAGCGTCAGCGATTTCGCCAGACGCTATAAGTAAGGTAATAAATAACATACCGGCTCCCGCATCTATTTCAGGTCGGGCTGGCTCAAATATGATTGTTAATGTTTTAGCCGATGCTTTACCCGCCTTGTTTGGCGGATCAGCGGACCTAGCTAGATCTGATGGAACATTTTTACATAAATTCCCGATCCTTGATCAGAATAATTTTGCCGCCAGAAACATTAAATATGGCGTGCGCGAATTTACCATGGCGTCAGTGGCTGCAGGATTAGCATTAAGCAAGCACTTTATCCCGTATATCGGCACTTTCTTAGCATTCTCAGATTATATGAAAAATGCGATTCGCTTAACTGCCATGATGAAAATCCGCGTGATATATCAATTCACGCACGACTCATTTTTAATTGGCGAAGATGGCCCAACTCATCAACCAGTAGAACAAATTGTTAATCTACGGGCTATTCCAAATTTACGCGTGATTCGCCCTGCAGACTTTTATGAATTGCAGCAGGCATGGATTGCGGCGCTTAATTATTCCGGACCCACAGCTTTGATTCTCTCACGTCAAGAATTAAAAACTCTAGATGTAACTTCTAGAGAGCTTGCTACAGGGGTTGCTAAAGGTGCATATATCGTAGTTAAAGAAAACGCAAAGTGTCCGGAGATTATTCTTATTGCTACTGGCTCCGAGCTTGAATTGGCATTAGAAGTTGCCTCTCAACTACGCAATCGCGCAGTACGCGTAATATCGATGCCTTGTTGGGAAATATTCGATCTGCAATCTGAAGATTATAAAAACCAAATTTTATGTAAAAATAATGATATAATTCGCGTCAGCATAGAGGCCGGATCTGCCCAAGGGTGGCACAAATATATAGGTTTAAATGGGCTAGCTATTAGCCTTGATCATTTTGGAGAGAGTGGGGCCGCTACTGATTTAAAACATAAGTTTGGCTTTACAACAGACAGCATTCTAAAAAAAATAACAAAAATAATAGAGGAGCGAGAAAGACATGTGGTTTCTACGGATTTTATCGCCTAAAAATTTTGCAAACAGTACTACTTTATTTAAGCGTAACGTTGCCACTTTGCCTGCAGCAACAATAAAAGAGATCGCACGTGACGTTGAAGAATCTGGTTTTGCTATAGTTGATCTGCCCGATTCTACCGAGAGATCTTTATATGAACTATCTTATCAATTTGGCACTATACAGAAGAACAACAATACTAATGGCTTAGGAATATCGCAAATAGTTGGCGACGTACAAAAGACCAATACCAATGCAGCCGACTCTGTTGTTTCTAACTTAAAATTTAATCTGCATACCGATGGCGCGTATTTACATGGCTTTGTAAAAGAAGCTAACGAACAATACAGGAAATGTGTTCCACCTAAAATGGTCCTGCTACAATGCGTTAAACCTGCGGTCACAGGCGGACGCAACCATTTAATAGATGGCAAGGCATTAGTCAAAGCTGTGTGGAAGAATGATCCATGGATTCTAAAAGCGTTGTTTAGACAGGATGCGATGAGTATTTCGCATCGGGATCATATGATCATGGATATCCCGGTATTTTCGCATATTGATGTCGATAGAATCGGTATTAGATATAGCTATGATCGCTCATTATTTTTTGCGCCATGGGCTAAGCAAGCGCATGAAACTTTTAACAGTAAATATTTAGAAGATCCAAAGTTAATTACGCATCATAATCTAATAGAATGCCAATGTTTAATAATCGACACTCATGGAATGTAGCACGGGCGCGAGTCTTTTACAGGGTTTCGCCATGTTAGACGTACATGGATCCAAGATGAAGATCGTTCAACTGTGCTTTTTAACGCAAGTATGAAGCAAGAAGATCATTATTCATCCACTAAGCACTTTACACCAGCTTTTTCACGATTTGAAAAATACGCGCCGCAAGAGTCCCAACCTAAATCTGCAGTAATTGCTAAAATTCAATTGGGAATCTCTTGGACGCCACAGCTCTAGTATAACTGGTTATGCGGGCTTCATGCGATCACGCACGTTTCTTTCTAATTTCTCAATTAAATTAGCGGTCAAAAACGATTGCACCACGTATTGTGCTGAGCGTACCTGCCAACCAGCATACAGTCCTTTCATGCCATAAGTCTTATATGCTGTAGTAAAAGTCTTTGCTAAACCCTCGTTTGGCCAAGGCGGATCTTTTTGAACTAGGGTTTTTACAGCATCAATAGGCATAGTTGCAGCTGTATTAATTACACCCACTGCAACTGAAATTCCCAATAAAGTTTGTGGAGAAAGATCTTTGCTTTGTTGTCTGCTGCGTACTGCATTTTTTAGAATTTCTTCGGGGATCATATATGTACCCCATGCAACAATTTGTCTTGGGTAGACGATGTTTATATCACGCATGAACAACTTCATGGAATGATTAGCCTCTGCCCAAATAGATCTGATGTTTTTTTCTTTATTGGTCATCAAAACCACTTTAAATTTCTCTAAAGGAGTAAGAATAAGACATTCAAAACTTGCAATTGTTAAACTGGTAAGAGCCTTTGACGCCACGGAGTTTTCATTGCCTTTCCACAATGTTGATTGATAGAAGTGTGGCAAACCAATCATCATTGGATAGCGATAGGCTTGTTTTACCGCAACACGAGTAGCATTTGGAATCGCTCCTGCATAAAAGCCGCGTAAACCATATTGTTTATATGTGCCATATACTACCTGGCGCACTGATTGTTGACCGCCTGAGGCTTGCATACGCGTTTTCACGTAATCAAAAGGATGCTCGATAGTTAACCCCGTTAATCCTCGTGCAGCTCCTAAACTGCTAACTTTCGCATAATCTTCGACCGAAAGCGTGCTTAATGGAGGTTTTGAAGTCTCGGTATTATTCTGCGGCATCTTATCCCCTGTTATTATAGGTTTTTTAAAGTGCCACCATAGTAATGCGCCTAAACAACAAAGTCAATAGACTCAAAACTCACAAAACATAACGCTGCAAGGTAGTAGGTGCAGCATCATCTAAAGGATGGTCCGTGGGGTCTTGATTACGATTGTTTGTATGATTGCTACCGCGCACAAAGCTGCGCAACATGACAGTAGGGCCAGACCAAAAACTTGCAGGTTGATCAATCTCCGACGTATCAGAATGCGCGACAGGACGCGGTCCTACGTCTTCATTGTCGGCATCATATCCAGGATCTATAGTTGCGGGTACTTCTTGCAATCCGAGCAAGCGCACCAAAGGATCTGTAGCCATGCCAATAAATTCATCTACTTTGAATGCAATGGAAAATCCAATCACAAACGATGCTGTAGCAGTTGCCAAGATCGCAGAACCAAGTGCCATCACTGGGGTGAATAACGCGTATTTGAGTCGGGAGCCAAAACTATCTAATTGAAAGTTTAAAATATTTGGTTCAAAGCCGCTTATGGATTCGATCAGCCGTTTACTCATGCGCAATAATGCATTAGCTGGTGCATCGCTATATAACAGAGCAGCAAACGCAGATGAAATCGTTAAAATTGCACTTAACGTCAAAACTGGTATAAATACTAATGAAAAAATCGATGCAAAGACAGCAACGCCGAGACCAACAAATATTGTAGCACGCACCGCTTTACCTATCTTACGGACTAGATCCGTCATTTTTAGGCCTCAGACCAAGAGGGGTGCACAATGGTTTCATGATCGGATTTAAATGTTAGTGGCAGCAAGATTAGAAACGTAATTATGCTGCACGCTACTAAAATCCAATAATACCAATTCCAAGAATTATCAATAATGAAGCCTAATGGATAACCGGTTACTGCTGCACCTACATACGCCCAACAACTCACAAAACCATTTGCTGTACAGGCAGCTTTTTTGTCTACATACTCTGCTGCAGCCAAACCTATCAACATTTGCGGACCGAATACAAAAAAGCCTATTGCTGCCATCAACCCGTAACAATATTTGACGCTGTATGCTGCATCCGCCGGTAAATCCGCGAAACAATACAAGGTTATAGCCATGCCAATCGCACACACCAGCATAAATGGCACTCTACGTCCTTGAAAGAACATATCTGAGCACCAACCAGCAACCAACATACCAATAAAGCCACCAATTTCAAACCACATTACACTGGCGCTAGCCAAAACACGGTCAAACCCTAATTCAACCAAATATGGAATAGTCCAATCATTTACTGCAGTACGCACTACATACACAAAGAAATAGCTTACGGCCATCACCCACACGAACTTATTATTTAACACGCGATCAAATAAAATTTGTTTCGCTGTTAAACCAACTTCGTTGCTTTCTTTTTCATATTGGCGCGTTTCATCTTTTTCGCCGCGATATAGTTCAATTGGTGGTAATCCTAAAGACTGTGGCACATCTCGTAAACGGTTTAACAAAAAGAATCCAACTAGAATACAAGTAAAACCTGGCACTAACATTGCGTAACGCCAACCGGACATATCGGTAAAATTGTACAATAAAGCATAAGCCACGATAATTGGGATCAAACCGCCACCAACATTGTGCGAAGTGCTACATACACTCCACCAGGTACCCCGTTCTTTCTTGCTAAACCAATATGTTAATTGTTTAGTGATTGGCGGCCAACCCCAACCCTGAAAAATACCGTTTAAACCACATAAAATTGCTAGCCATAATAACGATGAAGACATGCCAAAAAATACGTTTAAAATTCCAGTAAGAATTAATCCTATAGCCATAAAATAACGCGGATTAGAACGATCAGATAACACACCACTCGCAAACTTACTGATCCCATACGTTATGTATAGTATTGTGCTAAGGATCCCTAATTGGCTGTAAGACAAACCTAAATCTTGCACCATTTCTGGCATAACGAAAGTAAAACTTTTACGCGTGAAATAAAAAAATACATAACCCACGTAAATTGAATAGAAAATTCTAATACGCCAATATTTATACGCACGAGTTATTGCTGATTTATCTGTAATTTCAGGCTGATGTGGCGCGGGTCGCATGAAATTCATCACTGACGTGATTGTCATGTAAAACCTCCAAATCTATTTGCGCAATAGTTTGTCTGTTTACTTTGTAGAATATGTACATATTTTTTAAGCATTCGAGCATTTTCTGATTTGGGCGCAGGAATGTCAATGCTGACCTACATATGGC
>DATIHV010000081.1:0-8116 GCA_035480295.1 Gammaproteobacteria bacterium | reverse complement strand
ATGGTGCTAGGCGTTGTACCATTATTGCTTGCCGCCGGAGCGGGCGCTGTATCGCGTTTTAACATGGGTTTAGTGATCACTAGCGGTTTGTCAATCGGTACATTGTTTACAATTTTTGTAGTGCCAGCGGTATATATGGTACTAGGAGCCGAGCACCATAAAACTGCAGTCCAATCCCCAGCAGAGACCCTCCAACCACAACCCACGTAGACCATGTCATATCTATAGTGTAAAATAGTTAACCGAGTTACATTGTTTTGTTAGCCGATTAAATCACTAAGGGCGCATTTATGACTACAGGCGTATCCGCCTCAGGCAATCGAGTATTAAGCGTATTTTCGTTAGTAATGATTAACGTAATTGCCGTTGATAGTCTGCGCACTTTGCCGCTAAGTGCCAAATTCGGCTCTACATTAATCTTTTATTACGTGGTGCTTGCCTTATTATTTTTTATTCCCGTAGCTCTGGTTACCGCGGAATTAGCCACCACTTGGCCCAAGAAAGGCGGGATCTACGTCTGGGTGCGCGAAGCCTTTGGACACAGTATGGGATTCCTCGTGATCTGGCTGCAATGGGTATATAACATAGTATGGTATCCGGCCATTTTGGCAACTATTGCGGTAATTTTTTCATATTTAATCGATCCGCACGTGCCTGCTAGCCCAGTTCTGACGGTAAGTATTGTTCTGGTCGTATTCTGGCTTTCTACTCTTGGCAATTTCTTTGGCATGCAGGTATCAAGTTTAATTAGCACGATAGGATCAATAATTGGCACTATAGTGCCAATGCTCGCTATCATAGCTTTGGGAATTTGGTGGGTTGTGACAAAGCATGGTACGCCACAAATTGAGTTAACTTGGGATGCGATTATTCCGCAAATCGATAGCATCAGTGATCTGGCTCTAGTCACAACGATGATCTTTGGTTTAATGGGATTGGAAATGTCCGCGGTGCACGCACAAGAGGTAAAAAATCCCAAATGCGATTATCCTGTTGCTCTTAGCTACTCGGGCGTAATAATAGTTTTAACCTTATTGATAGGATCTTTAGCCGTAGCGTTAGTTGTCCCGAATCGTGACTTAAATATTGTAACCGGCGTGATTCAAGCATTTAAATATTTTTGTGTTGAATTGCATGCTCCTTGGTTGTTACCAGGTATCGCGATTGCAATAATAATTGGTGCGGTGGGCAGTATTGCCGCCTGGATCATTGGGCCTACTAAAGGACTGTTAGTTGCAGCTCAAGAAGATAATTTACCGAAGATATTTGCTTACACTAATGCTAAGGGCGTGCCAGTAGCTATATTAATTGTGCAAGGTGTAATTGTATCGCTACTGTCTTTATTATACGTATTACTACCAACTATAGAAACCGCATACCTAGTCTTAACGCAGCTCACCGCAATTTTAGCTTTGCTAATGTACGTACTAATGTTTGTTGCCGCTATCACATTGCGATATCGCAAACCAGATATTGAACGGCCGTATAAAATTCCGTTTGGTAATGCTGGCATGTGGTTTATTGGTACTCTAGGCGCGGTGTCGAGTTTTATGGCGATGTGTTTAGGATTTGTGCCGCCGTCACAAGTGATGATTGGCGATCCAATGTTGTACCAATTGTTACTAGTATGTGGCGTGGCGTTATTTTGTATTCCAGCGTTTTTTATACATAAGCGAGCAAGACGATAATTTTTTTAAATGAGAATAATAATAATGAAAAAAATAAAAATTATAATAACAACCGGTGTTTTAGCATGCCTATTATTAGGTGTAGTTGGTTGCGGTGCGTTAAAGTTTTCTAAAGCGCAAAAAGCATATAGTCCACCATTACCAGATCTTAAAACGAAGAAATTTGCGTTAGTGCTTGGTGGTGGTGGCGCTCGAGGCACGGCTCATATTGGCGTGCTAGAAGAACTGCAACGTGCTGGTTTAGTCCCCGATGTAATTATTGGCTGCAGCGCTGGTGCTATTGCGGGTGCATTATACGCGGCAAATCCTGATCCAAACGTTTTGCGCGCTTTAGTATTAAATGGCAAACAAGCCGATATAATTAGTTGGAGCCTGAAAGAATGGCCGTACAGTTTCTACGATGCAAATCATTTGGCCAAGTACTTAAAGCAACACATAAAGCAGAACGATTTTGCAAAATTAAAAGTTCCTTTAATAGTAACAGCTACTAATCTGCAATTTGGTAATACAACCATTTTTGGTAATGGTGACTTGATTACATCAATTATTGCTTCTGCTGCGGTGCCCGGAGTATTTGCGCCGGTTAAAATGCATGATCAATATTTTATAGACTGTGGTGTAACAGATCCTATTCCGGTACGCGTGGCGCGCGATCTTGGCTACGAAACAATTGTTGCCGTAAATATTGCCGAGCAATTACCAGAAACAGCACCTAATCACTTGTTGGGTGTATTAAAGCGCAGTGGTGAAATTGCCTACATTGCACAGTGCAACTACGCGGCGGAAGATGCAGATGTATTAATTGATTTTAAATTTACCAACATAGGCATGTTTAGCGACGATTTTAACGAATATTTGTATCACGAAGGCAAAAAAGCTGGTAAAAAAGCAGTTCCCAAAATTCTTGCGGCGTTACAAACCAATCAAGTTAAAGGCGTAAACATATCTTGACAGGTAGAACCACCAGGACAGCTGCCGCATGATCCGATAGATGTGAGCACCATACGCCGTTGCTGACAATCGAATTTCGTGACTAAATATGTCCAGCCCCAACCGTTATTTACGTTGGAAATTACCGTGGACACTAATTGGAACTGCACTAAGTTTGTATTAACCGCATTTTTACACATACAGCCAAAAAACCATGGGCTGGCTGTGCAGTTGTTTGACCATACGGTTGCTACAGTGGCAGGGTTGCCGTTATACATCCAGGTCGTTCCAACATCTATACTAGTCCACGGTCCCCACGTATAAACCGCGCAACCAGTGTTTCTGCAAGCTGCCGGCGCGTATTGGAAAAAAGCAGACGATACGTAACAGGTCCAAGTGATCGAATTGTTTACTACCGTAGGCTGAAATACTAAATTAATTTGGTTGCCATTTAAATTGGCAGAATTGCCAGTTACGCGCACCCAGCCCTTTTCAACTTGCATGGTGCTTATAAAATTAGAATGTGGAATTAAATATGGTCTGGTACCAGGACCATAATTACTATTGTTGAATGTATAGCCCTGATTGAAATAATCATTGGCAACCGCAAATTGCGCAGCAGAGGCCGCCGCAATCATAGTAGACACTTTTGCTCTTAAGCGATATTTTGTGTAAACAGGTATGCTGATTAATGTTAACAATGCAATAATACTGCAAGTTACAATCAGTTCTACAAGTGTAAAGCCAAATTTACGAGCACGAAAAATTCGTATTAACATCGGTTACTGTAGGTCCTTTTACTTTTACTGAGACGGTTAAAGTGTCGTTTTCAAAATTCCACATTAACATATTCGTTGTGTCTGATGGTGCGCGCATAAACGCACCAAGAATTGGATCATTCGCCATAGACTTTAAAATTTGTGCTGCCTGCTCTTCTTTCGATTGTGCAGCAACATTATTTTGCGGCTGCATAGGTGGAGATGCTGTAAGATCACTCATAGTTAAATCTGGCGGTTGCCCAAAAGTATGCGGTGGGCCCATGATTAGAAATACGTTTCCTATATCCATCCCAGGTTTTACTTCATCTAATATTTTGCAATATTTTGGATCCTGAGGTGTAAGTGCATAACTACTAGCTGCTATTGTGCATGATGCAATGATTAATAAAATTTTTTTTAGCATTGTTTTGCTCCCTAATTACATGCCGAATCTGCAGTAAATGGATTTGTATTACCACAAGTATTAACTGTACGTGTTTGCTGCATACAATTTTGCGTCACAACGGTATATGTATATTGATATGCCCAAGAAGAGAATGAATTCCATGTTGGATTACCGCCTAGACCACCTTGGTAATTGTATGTGGTAGGGGTAAGCGTGTAAGTCATGTATCGCTGCGTACTATTCGTGTTTGTAAAATTATAGCAACTTGCACATCCAGTCATAGTTCCGGAGGTATTGCAATTATTGACAAACGCTGAAGATACTTGACTTTGCGTTAAACTGCCAAAGTAATACATAGTTTGCGTATTGACCGTTGTAGCTGTATTCCAAGCACCAAAAGTTTGGCAAGTTTGTGCGGCGCAAGTACTGGCTACATCTGTGACGTATTGCGCGGTATCGCTTGAATAAACGCAACCCCAATCAACGGATCCGGTTGATGTAGTTGGTTGCCAGGAAATCCATATGGACAAATTATTAAATTTTGCCGGTACGCCAACCACGGATACTACGCCATTCTGAATCGTTATACATTTAACGAAATCCAGCGTAGGAGTGGTATATTCCTTGGTTCCGGAGTTCACCGTTATTGAGCTAATTGACTGGTTGTCACGGATGTATTTAGCTTCTACCGCAAGTTTGGCTTCCTCTGCCTGCGACCACAACGCGTTTACCCGTGCTTGGCGTATGTAGCTGTTATAGCCAGGTATCGCGAATGCAGATATAACCGCTACTATTGCTGCCACGACGAGCAATTCGAGCATAGTAAAAGCAGATAACTTTTTTCTCAGACTTTTGTAATCCATCTACTAAATTTAGCGCAAGCTAGCAGTGTTGGCAAAGCGCTACGCGCTTAATGGGAGGTATGCTATCATGCTGGTTCACATTTGGGTTCATATATGCTTAAAAAGTTATTTAAATGGTTTAAAAAAGACGTGGTGCATGCCACCATTGTCCCACGCGCAGAGCATGGCATAAGCCGCGACAATATTAGTAAAAATGCATTAAAAGTTTTGTACAGGCTACATAATGCCGGATTTGGTGCATTTTTAGTTGGCGGTTGCATTCGTGATTTATTATTAGGTAAACATCCTAAAGACTTTGATATCGCAACAAATGCAGATCCGGAGCAGGTTAAACAATTGTTCAGCAATTGTCGTTTAATTGGGCGTCGTTTTAGACTCGCACATGTGCATTTTGGCAGCGAGATAATAGAAGTTGCAACTTTTAGGGCGCCGCATGTTGCATCGTCTGTACAAAATGTGCACGGCATGATTTTGCGCGATAACGAGTGGGGATCGATAGAAGAAGACGTTTTACGCCGTGATTTTACAATTAATGCTTTGTATTACAATATTGCCGATTTTTCTGTAGTAGATTTTGTGTCTGGTATGCAAGACATAAAAAAGCAGCAATTGAATTTGATCGGTAATCCAGAAAAACGGTATAGAGAAGATCCGGTACGCATGCTGCGTGCGATAAGGTTTGCTGCCAAGCTTGGTTTTAGCATTCATCCTAATAGTGCCAAGCCTATATTAACCATGGGTAATTTATTGGCAAATGTGCCGGCGGCGCGCCTATTCGAAGAGTACAATAAACTATTTTTAACCGGTCATGCATATAGTACTTATAACTTGTTAATAGAATATGATCTGTTCAAGCAACTATTCCCGCGTACAGCAAAATTACCGGTTAATGATCCCTTTGTAGTAGCTGCTTTACGTAACACAGATGCGCGCATTGCAGCTGAAAAATCCATATCACCGAGTTTTTTATTGGCGGTATTTAGTTGGCAGCCCTTGCAAGAGCTAGCGCAACGCATAGACTTTCATGATGCTATGGATCAAATTTTACGCGAACAACAACGCGTCATGGCTGTGCCGCGCCGTTTCGTAGGCATGATACGCGATGTATGGGAAGTCCAACAACGTTTAGAGCATAGACGCACGCCTAGACAGATTGAAAGCTTGTTTGCCTTGAGCAAATTTAGAGCTGCTTATGATTTCTTGTTGCTGCGTGCGCAAGCTGGCGAACAACAAGTAATACCCTCCGCTGAATGGTGGCGTACTTATGTGGAAGGAGATGAAGATGTACGCAACAAATTACTTGCGAAAATAAAGCCATCCAAGCGCAAAAAAAAGAAACCTAAAGTAAACACTGATACTTTATCCGGAACTCAATCATGTTAACGAATTCTAAAGCTTGGCGTACATTATTGCAGCACCAGCAGTATTTAGCCCAAAGTAAATTAATTGATTTATTTAATGCAGATAGCCAACGCTTTGCGAACTTTTCGCTGCGCTTTGACGATATGCTGTGCGATTATTCTAAGCAACATGTTACTGCTGAAACTATGAATTTACTGCTGGATTTGGCGGATGAAGCGAATTTAACGCAAGCAATAGCAGATTTGTTTGCTGGTGCATTAGTGAACAAAACAGAACAACGCGCTGCACTGCACAGTGAATTACGCAATCCGCATACTACACGCGTCGAAATTAAACAAACTTTAGAGCAAATGCAAGATTGTGTTGCTGCTATTAAGCACAGCGACTACACCGACGCGATAATTTTAGGTATTGGTGGCTCAGATTTAGGCCCACGTTTAGTCTGTGAAGCATTAGCGCCATATAAAACTACAGATTTAACATTACATTTCGTATCTAATGTAGACAGTGACACGTTGTTGCCACTATTGCAACGCTTGAATCCGGCACGCACGCTATGTTTGATCAATTCAAAAACTTTTACCACTATTGAAACTTTGACTAATGCCAAAATTATACGCGTATGGCTAGGTATTCACAGTAGTCACAATATGTGGGCAATTACCGCCAATCCTGGTGCCGCAGAAGCCTTTGGAATTAATGCATCGCACGTATTTACGTTTTGGGACTGGGTTGGCGGGCGTTATTCGATATGGTCTGCGGTTGGCTTACCAGTTGCTTTAACTATTGGCATGGAAAATTTTAAGCGTCTTTTACACGGCGCACACATGGTGGATCAACATTTTGCTACTGCGCCGTTAGCGCAAAATATGCCGGTATTGCTAGGTTTGCTTGGAATTTGGAACATTAATTTTAGGCAGCATGCAACACTGTGTATACAGCCTTATGCCGATGGTTTGCAATTGTTGCCAGCGTATTTGCAACAGTTGGAAATGGAAAGCAATGGTAAATCAGTTGCAAATTCAGGGGAAACTGTCAACTATCAAACCGCGCCGGTAATTTGGGGTGGGGTAGGTTGCAACGGCCAGCATGCATATATGCAAATGTTGCACCAAGGTACACAAGTGGTGCCGGTAGACTTTTTGGTTGCGCGGCGTGCCCATGCACAAAATCAAGAACTGCAGCAGGTTTTGGTTGCAAGTTGTTTAGGCCAAAGTCAGGCATTGATGAGCGGTCGTACCACTAAAGAGTCATATAAAGCCTGTGCAGGTAATAAACCAAGCACTACCATCATGTTCGACATTATTACCCCGGAAATTATAGGCAAAATAATTGCTTTATATGAGCACAAAGTTTATGTGCAAGGCGTTATCTGGCAAATTCAATCGTTTGATCAATGGGGCGTGCAATTAGGCAAAGATTTGATTAAAGATATATTGCAAGTTATGAGTGGGGATAATGCACAAAACGTGGATAGTTCTACCGCTGGATTGTTAGACTTTTTCTTGGGCTGCCCTTTAACGACGGCTTAACGCTTAGTTCATTGGCGATGCGTAAATGTTTAGCGCCATCCTTATCCTCCCCGATATTGTGCAAGAATGCGCCGTACAACATGTGTACGACTGCATCTTCTGGAAACAAAGTCACTGCTTTATTTAAATATTCGCGCATTTCTGCTTCTTTATGCAATTGTGGTGTCAAGGTTAACATATGTTGCAAGGCTAAATGATGATTTGGCACATGGCACAACAAATAGGCCAAGTCGCCCCAGGCATGTGTGAATTCCTTTTTATGTAATTTATCCTTGGCTTGTTGCAGGTGAAAGTCCTGCATTTTCTGCAACTCAATGCTTTGTTTGGATGCACGAAAGTCATGATACTTACCATGGTCAACGTGCGCCGCTGCATTGTTCACATAGAGTATTGTCAAAAGACAAATGCCGTTTATATATTTTTTTAGCATAATATTTAGTTTGGTAGATGATTTTGTGTTTTGCAACCAAGTTGTAGCATTGCCGTCATCCATCACTGGCCGAGAATAACGTAGTAAGTCGAACTAGTGGGATCTCTGTAAGTTGGATACTTGTGCCATATGTAGGTCAGCATTGAC
>DATIHV010000080.1:0-2949 GCA_035480295.1 Gammaproteobacteria bacterium | reverse complement strand
ATCATTCACTTCAATAGTATGATCATCGATAAATTTAGGCGAACCATAAATAATTCTGCCGCCCAATTGCTGAAAAATGTTTTGCACTTCGGCAGATTCACTTGTTTCTAGATTAGTTGCGATGCCGGTTACATATTTATTAATTTTATGTAATTCAGTAGGTAATAAATAACCGCCAATCCCATACTGTTGTGCATTTTTAACAATATGTGACATATGCGCTACATGTAAAAAAGTTTTGCTTGGTACACATCCGGTATGTAAGGCTAAACCACCAAGGCGGGATTTTTTTTCAATCAGCGTTACTTTTAGCCCTAAACGTAAAGCACCAACTGCCACAATAAAGCCGCTAGTGCCACCGCCCAAAACTATAAGATCTTGCTTCATCCTGAATACCCCAAGTAGTTCCCTTATTATAACCAATTATTTGTGTTCAGGATGCAGAATCCGTAAAATGAAATTTTGGCTAGGAACTCAGGAATGTTTGAAGTAGGCTCGTTTCCGCTCACGCGCATGCGCAGAACGCGTAGCAGTGAATTCACACGCCGCCTAGTGCGTGAAAATTCTTTGCAAGTAGACGATCTAATTTATCCTATGTTCGTAACCGAGGGATCAGGCATATGTGATCCAATTCCTTCGATGCCAGACGTACAACGCATGAGCATTGATAAGCTGGTCGTTGATGCAGCAGAGGCGTATGCCTTAGGTATTCCAGCCATCGCGTTATTTCCAGCATTACCAGCACACAAAAAAACTTTGCTCGCGGAAGAAGCTTACAATCCAAACGGCTTAGTACAGCAGGCTATACGCGCAATTAAAGATCGCGTGCCTGATTTAGGCATAATTACGGATACGGCTTTAGATCCATTCACGCCACATGGACACGATGGCATTATTGATGACGAAGGCTATGTAATAAATGATGCGACGGTAGAGATTTTAGTGCAACAAGCGCTATCACACGTTGCTGCTGGCAGTGACATAGTTGCACCTTCTGATATGATGGATGGTCGCATTAAAGCGATTAGAACCGAACTAGAGCGGGTAGGCCATTTCAATACACAGATTCTTGCTTATTCAGCTAAATACGCTTCAAATTTCTACGGACCGTTTCGCGATGCAATTGGATCGAAGAGTACCTCACGCAAGCGCGATAAGTCCCATTACCATATGGACCCAGCAAATAGCGATGAGGCCTTGCGCGAAGTGGCTTTAGATATTCAGGAAGGGGCCGATATAGTAATGGTAAAGCCTGGAATGCCATATTTAGACATAATCACCAAAATAAAGCAGCAATTTAAAGTCCCGACTTTTGCGTACCAGGTAAGTGGTGAATATGCAATGATTAAAGCCGCCGCCGGCAATAACTGGCTGATAGAGCAAAATGTAGCGTTAGAATCGTTGATTTGTCTGAAAAGGGCTGGGGCTGACGCAATTTTTAGCTATTTTGCCAAAAAAATTGCCCGCTTGCTAGTTGACAAGACCTGTTAGGGGTTATACGATTAAAACATACGAGATCTTAAAAATATCTGCCTAACAGCTGCGAGCCACGCAAAGATTAAATCTGATATCAATATGCAAATGAAGAGTGGATTAATGATCAACATAATCGGCCAGGATAATTATTAAAAATTGCCATTACATATCTTTCAAATAAAGGGGAACCCTGAATGAGTGATGAACTCACCACAGTAACTGACGATTCTTTTGAATCTTCAGTATTACAGGCATCATTGCCTACATTAGTAGATTTCTGGGCACCATGGTGCGCTCCTTGTAGAAGAATAGCTCCAGTCGTAGAAGGCGTAGCTAAAGAATATACAGGCAAAGTAAACTTCGTAAAGATCAACGTTTCTGATAATCAAGAAACTCCCTCAAAATATAACGTGCGTGGCATTCCAACTTTAATATTATTTATGAATGGTAAAGCGGTTGCTACCCATGTAGGCGGTGATTTATCTAAATCTTCCTTGGCGTCATTCATAGACAGTAACATATAATAGGATTTCCATCATTTCTAATTCAACTTTAACTCAAATCGAAAATAATCATATGAGCATGAATCTAACAGAACTTAAACAAAAAAATAGCCAGGAACTCATTGAAATTGCCAATAGTTTATCGCTTGAAGATGTGGGTCGTGCGCGTAAACAAGATATAGTTTTTGCAATTCTCAAAGCACACGCCAAAAAGGGTGACTCCATTTATGGTAGTGGTGTATTGCAAATCCTTGACGACGGCTTTGGTTTTTTACGTTATGCAGATACTGAAAGTTCATTTTCTGCAGGCGCCGCGGATATTTATGTATCTCCAAGCCAAATTCGCAGATTTGCGCTGCGTACCGGTGATGAAATTCACGGCACGATTCGTCCACCTAAAGATGGCGAACGCTACTTTGCTTTATTAAAAGTAAATGAAATCAACGGCGAAGCGCCTGAAATCGCTAAAAACAAAATCGCTTTTGAAAACCTAACTCCTTTGCATCCAAATAAGCGTTTAGCTTTGGAAGTTGGCAATGGCAGTACTGAAGATTTAACAGCACGCGTCATCGAATTGGTAGCGCCATTAGGTAAAGGGCAACGCGCATTGATCGTGTCACCACCTAAAGCTGGTAAAACGGTAATGCTGCAAAATATTGCGCATTCTCTAATTGCTAACCAACCCGAATGTCATTTAATAGTATTATTGATCGACGAACGTCCAGAAGAAGTAACTGAAATGTCACGCTCCGTACGCGGCGAAGTAATTGCCAGTACTTTTGATGAACCTGCAGCACGCCATGTGCAAGTCGCGGAAATGGTTATTGAACGTGCCAAACGTTTGGTTGAACACAAACGCGACGTAATCATATTATTGGATTCTATTACACGTTTAGCACGTGCTTATAACACTGTAGTACCTGCCTCTGGTAAGGTATTAACCGGTGGTGTAGACGCTAACGCATTACAA
>DATIHV010000079.1:0-11223 GCA_035480295.1 Gammaproteobacteria bacterium | reverse complement strand
GTTCATTAATCGGTTTGCCTAGCGCAGACTCGATCATACTTCTTGCTTGTTTGCCACAAAAGGCTGGTACTTGATCTTGTAGCTTGGCTAATTCAGCAGCTACTTCATCCGGCAACAAATCGGCTCTAGTTGACAACAGCTGGCCAAATTTAATAAAGATCGGCCCTAAATCTTCGCAAGCTTCACGCATTCTGATGCCGGGCGAGGTTTGCAAACGTAAGGCATGCTTTAACAAGATCCAGTTTATTTGCCCTAAGCGCGCTACGTTTCTAATTACTTTCATAGGCGTTGATCCTTGCTTCCAAACGGTCAACACGCAAGCGTAGTTCATCTACTTCTTGCAAAAATGCATCAACTTCATAATGCGTAGGCAATATGCCGGATTCTTCTTGCAGGTATTCGCTAATCATGGCGCCAAGATTGGTGCTGCTATCCGCAGTGTAATTTTTTAATGTCCTAAACATAGCTCCGGCCTGATAAGCAATTGCATCGCCAGTAAGTTTAGATAATTCTTCTTCCCAATCGATGTCCATAGTGGTGTATAACTTTTCAATTAATGCAGCAAGCATTGCATCACCATCTACGCGCAAGTCGGCGCGTTGCTTAGTAAGCGCATATTTTACAAAATCCTGCATCTTGCCAGTAATGGTTACATCAACGTGATCTGGCGCGCTGGAACTTAGCAGAATTTGCTTATTGTCAAAGCTGATAAACATAGTGTGCGCTGGATCAGTACAAACTATAGCTAATTGCTTGCCTTGTAATGCAGTTAAATAATGATCTATCCCCGGATCTAAACTAATAAATTTATTTAACAATGCCTGTAACATTAAAACTTAAATCCTTTATGTATTGCGCAAATGCCACCCGTGAGATTTAAATAACTGCAGTCCTGTAGTCCTGCTTCTTCCAACATAGTTTTTAACTTTTCTTGATCAGGATGCATGCGTATAGACTCGGCTAAATAACGGTAGCTATCTGCATCTTGTGCCACAAGTTTGCCCAGCCACGGTAAAACGTTGAAAGAATATACATCATAGGCTTTGCGCAAATGTTCGTGAACCGGTTTAGAAAACTCTAAAATTACCACTCGTCCACCTGGTTTTAGCACTCTAAACATTTGCTGCAACGCCAAGTCTTTGTGCGTAACGTTACGTAATCCAAAACCAATCGCAATACAGTCAAAGAAATTATCTGCAAACGGCAATGCTTCTGCGTTTAACTGTACATAATTTACGTTTTGCACCACGCCTAGATTGAGCAACTTTTCTTTACCTGCTTCTAGCATGGCGGCGTTAATGTCGGCTAAATAAACTTTGCCTTGGTCGCCTACCGCTTTACTAAAAGCGTAACTTAGATCGCCAGTGCCACCAGCTAGATCTAAAACCGTTTGGCCTGGCTTGAGTGCGCAGTGCTGCACAGCAATTTTTTTCCAGACACGATGAATGCCAGCCGACATTAAATCGTTCATTAGATCATATTTACTTGCAACTGAGCTGAACACGTTCCCGACTAGACTGGTTTTTTCAGTCACAGGAACTTGTTGATAACCAAAATCCGTAGTTGTTTCGTCCATATCGCAAAAACCTATAAAATAAAGCGGCTTAAGTCCTCGTCTTTACATAGCGCACCGATTTGCTTGTCTACATAAGGTGCGTCAATAATTACGGTAATATCTTTGAACTCAGTTGCACGATAGGAAACGTCTTCCAAAAGCTTTTCTATGATGGTATGTAGTCTACGTGCGCCAATATTTTCAGTGCGTTCATTGATATGAAACGCCAGATTAGCCATCTTTTCAATGCCGTCTTGAGTAAAATTCAGTTTAACATTTTCCGTAGCTAATAAAGCGCTGTATTGGTTCGTTAAACTTGCATCTGGCTCGGTGAGGATGCGTACAAAGTCTTCGGTTTGCAGCGCGTTCAATTCAACGCGAATTGGTAAACGTCCTTGCAACTCTGGGATCAAATCCGAAGGCTTGGCTAAATGAAATGATCCAGAAGCTATGAACAAAATATGATCGGTTTTAATGCTGCCGTATTTGGTCGTAACCGCGCAACCTTCAATTAATGGCAATAAATCACGTTGCACGCCTTCGCGGGATACATCGCCGCCGCCACTGCGTTCGGAACGTTGGGTTATTTTGTCGATTTCATCCAGGAACACGATGCCAGATTGCTCGACGCGTTCGATGGCAATAGTTTTAATTTCATCTTCGTTAACTAATTTGCTCGATTCTTCCTCGCGCACATATTTACGTGCGTCCTTGACGCGCATCTTACGTAACTTAGTGCGTTCATTCGAAATGTTTTGAAAAATGCTTTGCAGCTGGCCAGTCATTTCTTCCATGCCAGGTGGGGCCATGATTTCAATACCAACTGAGCCGGACGCAACAGGTATCTCAATATCTTTGTCGTCTAATTCACCGGCATGCAATTTTTTCTTAAACAATTGACGGGTGGCTTTAACATCTTCGTCAGTTCCTTCAACTTCATGTTTGGCAGAAGGAATCAATGCATCAAGAATGCGCTCTTCAGCCGCTGCTTCAGCACGTTCTTGCACTTGTACGTATGCTTCGGCGCGGGTCATTTTCATGGCCACGTCCATTAGATCGCGCACAATTGAATCTACATCACGCCCTACGTAACCAACTTCCGTAAATTTAGTGGCTTCAATTTTAATAAACGGTGCATTGGCTAATTTTGCTAAACGCCGCGCAATTTCGGTTTTACCAACACCCGTAGGCCCAATCATTAATATGTTCTTCGGCGTGATTTCATTGCGCAATTCTGGATCAACATGCATTCTTCTATAACGATTACGCAATGCAATTGCAACCGCGCGCTTGGCATCTTGTTGTCCGATGATGTGTTTGTCTAATTCAGCGACAATCTTTTGTGGAATTAATTCTACTGATTCTGCTACGTTCATATACTACTTTCCAATGCTTCAATAGTTCGGTGTGTATTCGTAAAAACGCAAACCTCGGCAGCGATTTCTAATGCCTTTTCTACGATATGCTCTGCATCCAATGTAGTGTTACGCAGCAACGCCTTTGCTGCTGATTGTGCAAATGGACCTCCCGATCCAATTGCGATCAAACCTTCTTCTGGCTCTATCACATCGCCATTACCGGTAATGATTAATGTATCTTTTTTATCGGCCACGCATAAAATTGCTTCTAAACGACGCAAAATGCGATCAGAGCGCCAATCTTTGGCTAGTTCTACGGCAGCGCGCGTTAAATTACCCTGATGTGTTTCTAATTTTGCTTCAAAACGCTCGAATAACGTAAATGCATCGGCAGTGCCACCAGCAAAGCCGGCAATTATTTTATTGTTATATAAACGGCGCACTTTTCTTGCGTTGGATTTTAAAATTGTGTTGCCCATCGAAACCTGACCATCACCGCCGATAACAACTTTTTTATCGCGACGCACGCATAATATAGTCGTGCCTCTATATTGTTCCAATTTTAACTCCTCACTCTGCGTAATTGAGTACCAGGGTGCTATTGATATTTAATGTTTTAAGTTTTTCTTGTGTTGCTTTGGCATTATGTTCGTTTTTAAAAGTCCCCAGCAATACGCGGTGTAATATCTCGCCATCGGTTTGCTTGATGGCATCAACTTTTGGTACGTACCCATTCAACGTAAGTTTGGCGCGAAGCGCATCAGCATCGCTACTTCTTCTGAATGAACCGGCCTGTACTATATAACCATGTATGGTCTTTGGCGTGGATTTCAAGCCCACAGGCGCGTCGTTATTATTTTTAGCTAGCTCGGTATAGAAATCGAAGCGTGGTTCCTGCACTGGTTTTGGCGCCGCCACGGGCTTGGCAGCAGCGAGTTGCAAGGGTTTTTTACTATGAGTAGGAATTTTCAGGGTAATATCGTTAGTAGAAAGCATGAAAACCGTTAAACAAGTAGCAAAAACACCTAATAGAAAGCCAAAAGTCATTGCGCCAAAGTTTGGCAACTTAGATGATGTTTTAGCGTGTGCAGACCTTTTTGTCGGCCGGCGATCACGAATCTTGTGTAATTTAAGCATTGCGTATTTCCATAAAATTGACGGCAATATAAGTTTAACAGGAGTTAAGTGCATGTGCAGCACTGTTTTTGTTTAAAACATTTCTGCGGGATCTACATCCACTGACCAACGAACCTTGTTTGCCAACTTGTTGGCTTCGATTTGCGGAATGATATGTTGTAGTTTACTTTGCAAAATCGATCGGCTCTCGGCTTGTAAAAGCAATTGTGCTCTATAAAATCCTTGGCGTTTTTCCATTGGTGCAGGTATTGGGCCTAAACACTGGATATTATGTTTAGTGCTAACAATTAAACGCTTAATTTCTTGTAAAAAATTACGTGCTACAGATGGCGATTTGGTTTCCGCTCTAAACATTACCTGATAGCTATATGGCGGCAAATTAGTGGCCTGCCGCTCTTGAATCAATTGTTGCAAAAACGCGTGGTAACCATTGTAAATCAAAGTTTGCAGTAAAGGGTTATCAGGGTGTGTCGTTTGTAATACTACCTTGCCAACTTTTGCGCCACGACCAGCGCGCCCGGCAACTTGCGTTATTAATTGTGCAATGCGTTCAGTGGCACGAAAATCAGCACTAAATAGCGCTGCATCAATATCCACAATAGCCACCAAAGATAAATTTGGAAAATGGTGGCCTTTAGCTAACATCTGTGTGCCTATTAAAATATTCGTTGTGCCTGCATGCACTGCGTCGAAAATTTCTTGTAATTGTTTTTTAGTATGCACTGAATCTCTATCCACTCTAGCAATTTTAGCTTCCGTAAAATGTGCACCCAAACATTCTTCAATGCGTTGTGTGCCAAGTCCAATTGCCGATAACGCTGTGCCATTGCAATTTGGACAATTCGTTGGCACAGGTATTTGTGCTTCACAATGATGGCAGCGCGCTATAGAAGAAAAGTTATGCAAAATCATATGGCTGTCGCAACGTTTACAGTTTTGCTGCCAACCGCAGCTATAACACATTAACACCGGTGCGTAACCACGGCGATTTAAAAACAATAATACCTGATTATCCTGTGCAATATGATCACGAATTTGGGCCAATAAATCATTAGTTAAACCCGCATCCAATTGTTTGTGCCGAATATCTAGAATTTGAATCTCTGGTGGAACTGCCGTTCCAGCTCGTTCCGGCAAAACTAAATGTTGAAACTTGCCAGATTTTGCATTATGCCAAGTTTCTAATGACGGCGTGGCAGAGCCTAATACAATCGGGCATTGCTCTAATTGTGCACGTTTTAATAACAAATCACGCGCTGAGTACCTAAAATGATCTTGTTGTTTAAAAGATAAATCGTGCTCTTCGTCAATTATGATTAAGCCAAGATTTTTAACCGGCGTAAACGCTGATAATCTAGTACCAAGAATAATTGGCGCTGTTCCTTCATATGCTTGTAGCCATGCATGGGCGCGATTTTTATCACTAATCTGCGAATGTAAAACGGCAATTGGCACCTTAAAACGATTTTCAAAATGCGCTAAAGTTTGTGGGGTTAAATTAATTTCCGGCACTAATATTAAAGTATGCAAATTATTAGCAATCGCGTGCGCAATTAATTGCATATAAACTTCGGTTTTACCGCTACCAGTTACACCGTCTAATAGAAACGCCTGAAATTTACCAAAACTTTGCAATACTTGATCTACCGCATTTTGTTGCGCAGCATTTAATTGCAACGGTGCTTCAGCAGCATGTTTAGCAATCTCTTTCTCTTTAAACTTTAATTCCTTTTGTTTGCGTAACCATGCGGGTAATGCAGCATCAAACAACATGCCTAAAGGATATTGATAATAATTACCCGCCCAGGTAAACAATTGCATCAAGCATGGTGAAAAGAATGGTGTAGCATCTAAAATTTGTTGCGCAGGTTTTAGTTTTTCTAACGGAAGTTCAGATTGATCGCTAGTTGCAACAATAATCCCCATCAGCGTGCGTGTACCAAATGGCACTAACACACGTGCTCCGGCTACAGGAGTAATGGTGTTATCAGCGGGTAGTAAATAATCAAATAGACGCCGTAAAGGACTCGGTACTGCGACCTTTAAAACCGACACGTCATAACTAGTGGATTGTGGGCTCCGGCTCATTTAAGCCCTTATTAAATTCGTCGCTAGGAGTAGCAAGAACCTTATTCGTGAACGCGCTGCTTTTGGTCATCAATTGTACGCCATCGATTTCCAGAATGCGCTTAAGCAGAATTATATAATTGCGTTCTAAGCGATCCATTCTTTTGCCTAGATCTTTAGGCTCCAGGGTCACAGCTGGGGCATCTAGTTTGAAAATCTTTCTAAAAAACAGCTTAGATTTGCATATAAAAGACATAATACTCTCGTTTTTACTCTTCGCCATTTGCCTTTATGCTTTGTTGCCTTCGTCGCTCGTGTCCTCATTTACCATCTGTAAACTCCGGGCACTCGCTCCTCGGCGCCTCGCCTAAAGCCAAATGTCTTTGAGTATGATTGCCACTGATCTATTACATGGAGCCATAGTACCATAAATTCAATAGGGGGTAAAGTGGCTTAGTTGACTCGCTTTAAAGTCCTTTGTAGCTGCACCTACCGTGTATTTACCGGTCGGCTATTACTCTCTGGAGTTGTCTTGCCCGCTTAACGTCAATGCGCGGCGTAAAAAACGCGCGATCTTGCGTGGTTTCTTATCATCTGGGGCCATAGGATCAGCCTGTGGTGCATCAGATGTGAAAACGTGCGACGAAATCTCTTCAAATAAAGCATTTGCTTCGTCAGTACTGCGGCGTCGCGTTGAAAGTTGTTTAATAATAATGATCTTGCGATTCTTGCCTTGGTTAATCAACAAAGTTGCGCCAACTGCGATTTCCTTACTAGGAATAGTTTTTTGGCCATCATAAAACACTTTGCCATTTTCAATCGCAGATCGTGCCAGCGCTCGCGTTTTAAAAAACCGTGCTGCCCATAGCCATTTATCTAGGCGGACTTTTAATTCTTTTTCGTGCGGTGGATCATTTTCATCATTAGTCAACTCTAATGGTTGGTAGATTTGGGTAGAATCGGCGGGCTCAATCTCGAAAATAAACTGTGTTTTTTGTTCCATGGTCTTAAGAAGCAACCTGTCTGTGAAATTTGAAATGCAAGATATGATACCTGAATCACATTTTTAGTGCTAATGATTATTTTTTCAGCCCAATCTGTGGATAACTTTTCTGTAGGTTAGCTTAATTGAATATCTAGAGTATTATTATTGGTCTAAGAAATACGCAGAATTTATTCGTGTTGCACTTCCAACTTGTGGATAACTCTGTGTACAAATATTTTATAAGTTGTACGTAAAATGGCTTTAAAGGCCCGTGCGCAGTGATAACTTTTTTGCATCTTTAACGCAACATGTTGATAAATAAAGGAAAATTATGCTTTTACACAGAATGTATGTCAGTAATTGAAACAAAAATCGTTAGTTTTTAAACTTCATTCACACCAAGTTACATTGTGTATAAGTTTGGTTTACGAATTTGCCCGTAGACCGTGAAATTTTGGTCATACCAAAGAAGTTAAGCAAATAGTTCGCTAATAAATGCGCACACAAGTGGGTCAGCCTGTGGATAAGTTTGTGTATAACTGTTGAATTGTGCGTGAAAAACACGCCAGTGGGACGAAGATCACAATGTAACGTAATTAATTTTGTTATGCAAGGGGGAGAAGGGGGAAATGAGCACAATGGTGGGGCAGTAGAATTAACGTTTCCGTCGATTCAGTACCATTGTGCTCGTAAAGCTTTATAGGCCCACTACTTTGTTAAGCCATCTTACAACGTAGCGGAACAATATTGCATAAACAACTGGTATAACAACTAAAGGTGCATATTGCATTTCTTGCATGCTGTTACCAAATACTCTCATTGGTATGTGCGCAATAAACACACCGAAGATTGCAACTAATAAACCTAAAACAAGACCGGTTATGATCAATCCTTTATTAGCCTTTTTGCCTGTAGCGTCGTTGTTAAACTTGACGAACAATGCGTTTGCAAAACCCCAAACTAATGGCAAATACATTGGGATAAACTCTAGGGCGCGTTGCATAACGATGGCATGGACATTCAAATATAACAGTGTGAATACGATTGGCAATATTACCGCTGGCAACGACATGCCAGCAATGAATGCCTTTACGAATTTTTTACTGGTCATTAGTCATTCTCCTGGTTTAAGACTACTTCTATTATAGTCCTATGTAATGGAAGTCAACGGAAAAAGGCTTGTATTAGACTGTAGGTCTCGTCATGTATGTAGTAATTCTTACTTGTAAAATGGCGATATTCTTAGTGCGTGATATGCACAATTGTCCACTATTTCACTGAGTATACTTGTGGATATATTGGTGGTAAGCTGTTACACCCTAAGCGGTTAGGGGGTTCTAGCAGTTGCGCAAATTTTGCGCAAATAAAATAATTGAAACAAGCACGAGTAAAATGTTCTATGTCGGCGACGATAATAGAGGACATACCCTCCATTCATGATCATGTAAAAATTGGTATCGCAATTGGCGCTGGAGCTTTATTGGGGATGGATAATTGCGGAGTCACCGCATTGGCAACCGAAACTCCAAATGAATGTATAGATGAAATTGGTGATTGTATAGGCGACCTGCTTTATGCATTGCATTTTAAGCGGCATCACAACCTATTTATGAAGAACTTTATCCAGTTGCGTAATAAAGACTATAAGGGAATGAAAAAATTGCTAAGCAATATTTTTATTTTATACCGCAATCACTCTAAGTGCATTGAACGCATCAGTAAACATTTTGATGATGGAGTGTCGCAAGATAAATTTATCGAATTAGATCAAGATTTATTGCTAAATTTTTTGCAAGTAAGCGCTGCATGTCTTGAGTTCATTCAGGTTGTTGTTGCTTTACCAGCAGATTATGCAGCGAAGTGTTATGATTACATTAAAAATACTGTTAGCTATGGAACACCTTCATATCAACAACTTTTGCAGCCAATATTTGAATTAATGATTCATGGAATATCGCATTTGCCGGTGCAGTTGCCATTCTATGATGCAAATTTTGGTAATTGCTTATTAATTAATATGTCGGATGTTGATACAACGCGTCCTATTGAATTTCACCTTTTGGTAGATTTTCTAGAAAATAAGCCGCGATTAAGTACAGTGCTGATATCAAATGTATCGTTTGAGTTTAGGGCATTTAATGCTGTAATTGATGCATTAGATCTAGTGCGTAAGCATTGCCAAGTTGATTTGTTAAGAGTATTTACAGATAACAGCCATGGACATAGAGCAAAGTATTGCGCTTTGTATGCACAGCTAAGAATCATGCGCAACGTGGGGCAATTTTTCCTATTCTCTGCAGATAAAGTACAGTGTCATGAATGGCACAACTATAATAGCGGAGTTCTTGCTATGCAAATGCTTATACAAGAACGTGCATTAAGGCAACGCATGCCGCTATTGCAACCGGATGCACAACCATTGCCGCCAGAACAATTACAAATCGTACAATATCAGCCACCGATCTAAATCATGAACTGTCTATAAGATTAGACTATAATATGTATAGTTTAACTACAGAGAACCAACGTGACAGTCTGGATGAATAGTGATGCAAAAAAGCAGTTAACCGACAATATTAAGCAAAATAAAAATTTATATATTTTCAATGGCATCATGTTACTGGTGCTAGGCATCATAGCTTTGCTGGCGCCGCTTGTAGCAGCAGAATTTTTAGACATATTAATTGGATGTTTATTGTTTGTAACGGGCCTATTTCAAGGTGTGGTTAGCTACGCTGCCAAACGACATTGGACATATTATATAACAGCAGTAATATCGGTAATTGCCGGTGGGTTGTTAATATTGCAACCAATGGCGGGAATGTTAGCATTAGCAACAATCGTAGCAATATTTTTACTTCTGCAAGGCTGCATGCAAATATTTTATGCAGGTATATATGCACCATTCACTGGTTGGATCTGGATGCTGTTGAGTGGTTTAGTCAGTATAGGTTTAACCGCATTTATATACGTGGGTTGGCCGATCACAGCAATTTGGTTTTTAGGAATTCTAGTTGCTATTAATTTAATTTCGTTTGGGATTTCAATGTTGGTGCTAGCTACTTTTTGTACACGTGCTTTAAGATAGCCTACAACATATGGTGGCTCGGGGCGGAATCGAACCACCGACACAAGGATTTTCAATCCTCTGCTCTACCAACTGAGCTACCGAGCCATTTTAATCTGCGCCTTTTGCCTTTCTGCTTTGTTGGCTGCGTCGTTCGTGTCAGTCATTTACCAGATGTAAACTCATGACACTCACTCCTGGCCGCCGCGCATAAAGCCAAAATGCTTGATTAAAAAAATTAATCTGTGCCTTCTAGCTTTGATCAAATTAACGAGTCGTTATTAAACCTTAACCGGACGTGGTAAGTCAATACGGCTAATTTAGTATGTTGTTAAACTAACGTGGGCCTTTAAGCACAACTTGATTCTCTTCATCAGTATGTTGTGATCCTGCTCGTTTTTCCTGGTGCGCTTGGTTTTGTTGCGCAATTTCGTATAGCGGTCGTTTCTGATTAATCGCGCGAGCATACATCACTAAGTTAACCCCAGTAGCAAAACCGCCGGTAAATGAGGACGCACATAGCGATGTAGTGGTATTTGCGCCGGCTACGAACGTAGCGCCACCAGCAAATACAGCGCTACCAATGGTTGTTGCCGCCACTCCCTTTACAGTTGGAACTGACAGCTGTTCATCCTGATCTCTGTCACGATGTTCATTCTGTGCGTTGGCATAATCGGCGAGGCTTATAAGAGCGCCAACTGCGAACCCAGCGCCGGCAGACATATAGGCCATAAATACCGATGCGGATAGAGGAAGTTCATTTTGATTTGCTTCGTTATGCACGTTGTTCTCCGTTTAGACATAGCACTGGATACTAAGATACAGTAGCTGGTAGATCAAGTACATGCTACTCCGCAACAAAGCCAGCAGGTTTAGCGCTGCCGTCGCCAAACAGGAATGCTTCCATTTCCTTGGCGAGGAATTGCCGGGATTTGGGATCGGCGAGGGAAAGACGATTTTCGTTAATCAATAAAGTTTGATGACTTAACCATTGTTGCCATGCTTCTTGGCAAATGTTGGTGTAAATTTTTGTGCCTAAGTCACCTGGAAATGG
>DATIHV010000078.1:0-2621 GCA_035480295.1 Gammaproteobacteria bacterium | reverse complement strand
CGTTTGACGCCGTGTTCCCACTACCAGAAGCACCGGCTGGGCCGCCTACACCTCCAGCTCCGCCACCACCGCCTGTGCCTGCGCCGCCAGCCCCGCCCGCGGATCTACCGGCAGCTATGTATCCTGTGAAACCGGAGGCGCCAGTTCCAGAGCCTGTGGCTGAAAAGCTAGCATTACCACCGCTACCCTCGTTGCCAGGATTGTACGAACCACCACCGGCACCACCTTGGGCTTTACAGCCAGATATTGAAACATTGGTTAACGTTAAAGTTTTGCCTGCATCTATATAAAAACCGCCACCTGCGCCTAAACCACCGCCGCCGCCGCCATCACCACCACTGCTGCCACCAAGCGCGCGGCCGTTAGAAACCGTTACATCGCTAACGGAAAGTGCGGAATTTGCAGTTGCAAATATTCTAGACGTGCCTCCGCCGCTGATAATGGTAGGGGTTCCGACAGCTTGTCCTCCAGATGTTGAAATAGTCACATCCTGCAAAAGCACGGGTAAATCACTACCGAGAGCAATTGTTCTGGTATGTCCGCCTGTGTTTGTTATATTAAATGTTATAGTATTACCGCCTACGGTAGCAGTATTGACTGTAGTTATAGCGTCGCGCAAAGAACCAGCACCACTGTCTGCATTTGTATCAACGGTAAGAGTAAACGGACCCACAGCAAAAACAACATTCATACACAAGGCGCATAAAATGAATACGCTTGTATAAAGAATTCTCACAGTATGTGCATATATTCTTTTCATTCAACGCCTACGGAGGGCATAGTTATCGCAATAACTATGCATGCTAACTAATTATCTTCCAATTTTAAGTGTAGGAATTAGTAGTAGTAAGCACCATTTTTTAGCCATACTTTTTATATTTCGTTGTTTAACGGTTGCTTTTTACTGTAAAATTAGTTAGTTTGTATGTATGAAAACATACTTCAAGTTGTTTAAATACTGCGCAATATTGCTGGGATATGTACTGATCAGTACAAGGATTTTCGCTATGCAGCCAGAATTATTTCTAGTATTTGACCGGGCTGATACAGAGGCAAAAATTGCTAAAAAATATCGATCTTGCCCAGATTTACGTGCCTCTGCTAGTGGGCAATTTTCCGCTGATGAACTAGCCAATATACTGCGCGTTATTCCTGCTGAACGCCAAGATATATGGATCTTAGATTTACGTCAGGAATCACATGGTTTTATCGACGGTTTGCCCGTGAGTTGGGTTACAGATCGCAACATTGCAAATCTCGGTAAAAACGCGCTGCAAATAGAGCAAACCGAAAAAAAATTATTACAAGATGTTGCGCAGCAAAAAACTGTCACTGTATATGCTTTAAAAAAACTAGCCGGCGGTAAAGTTGCTGCGGAAGAACCTATGGTGTTGGTGCCAGAATCTGTAGAAACGGAGCAGCAATTAGTTGCTGCTTTTAACGCAAAATATGCACGAATTTACGCATTAGATCACAATAAACCAGATGACGTTGAAGTAGATAATTTTATAAATTTTGTTAAAAATAAAGTAAAAACCAATGATTGGCTGCATTTTCATTGTCGCGGTGGGGGCGGTAGATCTAGCACTTTTATCGCAATGTATGACATGTTGCGTAATGCGCAGGACATAACTTTTATCGAAATTATGCAGCGCCAAGCACAAATGGGTAATATTAAATTATCCGAAATGCCCACCACTTTAAATAAAATATGGAAGGCTGATGCAGCACAAGAGCGTTATGCTTTTTTATGTAAATTTTACGCATACGTATTAGATCCTGAAGGTTTTCAAACACAGAATTGGAGTGCATGGCAAAAGTTACAGGCTCGTAAATAGTCTATAATTACCTCATAGATGCGAGGTTAAATATGGCCAATTTGCAGCAAAAAAAGCGTGCTTTTTCACTATTAGAGTTAATGGCCGCGATGTCCATTATGGTTATTTTAGCCGTAGTTGCTATACCTGCATATCGTACTTACACAGTTCGCGCTGCCATCGCCTCGTTAATTCCTATGGCAGAAAGTGCTAAAAACGATGTAGAGGCTGCGCATAATCAAGGTACCGTCATTGGCACCTCAGGATCCGTAAACTACCTCTCCGGCAGCGATCCAGCATACGGATTGTCCACTTTAACGCGCGAGAATTATGGTTGTGTAAAAATAGGAATTAACCTTGGGGGTTTAGGCCTAGATACTACTGGTGGCAAAACTCTTGCTTTGTATGAATGCCCATATCTTGATAATGGCGCAGTGGAATGGCGCTGCGGTTACGATAGCGCATCTTACTCCGGATATTTAACGTATTTGCCAGCCAACTGCCAAACCGTCAACACTTCAATTCAAACAACAACGTTCTAGCCTTATATCCCTATTTTATGGGGTAAATACCCATTTAGCCGGAAAATTACCGCATAACGCTTGACACCTGGTCTGGAAGTGTTAACATGGCGTTTCCTCTTGAACGGAGGGGTCTGCGGAAGCGGACAGATATGTAAAAGAAAGAATGAGCAGCCAAACAATTTGTGCGAGCACTTCCGATAAGGAGTGTTTGAGGGCCAAGAAACGACTCGCTGAAGTTGAGGAGCAATCCGAGACAGAAGCAAAAAAATTTAATTGAAGA
>DATIHV010000077.1:0-5363 GCA_035480295.1 Gammaproteobacteria bacterium | reverse complement strand
GAGAAAGAAAAAAGCAAAATTCGCAAAGAAATGGCAAAACTAGCTGGATCAAAAACATCTGAAGCTTTGCAAAAAAGGATTTATTACACTGCCTTGCTAGGACAATGGGATGACATGGCTAGGTTAGTAGCGCTAGCACGTAAAAGTAACATACCAATGCCTGAAGAACTGAATTCAATTGATGGTGTACATTTATTACATAAACTACAGATGCCCATGCACAAATTGTTTGACTTCATAGAGTTGATCAATCTTACTCCGCCTAAATATGTGTATGAAAAGATGGAACTTACACCGCAAGAGATGCTCGAGGTCTTAATTCGCGATGTAGCGTTGCGCAAATATACAAAAATTATGCAAGATACAGCTATTAAACATGTTGTTGGCGCCAGTGGTTTTTCCAGAGACGTTCGTTTATTTGAACAATATTTCAAGTGCAATGGTATGGCAGCGCTACGAACACGGGATAAACAGGCCTTGAGTGATGATAGAGATCCGTTACATGAGGTATATAAAGGTTATCAAGCGCGGGAAGCTTTGAAGTTATTAAAAACATCTGGGCTTAAATTATTCAGCGATATACTAAAAGAACTAAATGTATCCTTACCAGATACAGCAAAAAAGGAATTATATGAAACCGAATTCTTAACTGCTATGGCAAACTTTGCCACAACTGATGTGCGTAATTTTGAATTTCTAATGAAGAAAGGTAATCTGCAAAAAGTAGCGGCACAAGCTAGCGCAATGGGCACTTTCGATGCACATAATCTGCCAAAAGAACATGATTTCATGGAGCTAATGACTGCAGTTAAAGAAGGTAGGAAGCTAGAGAAGAAGCTCAAGTTTGGAAAAAAGGGCTAATTATCTGCGTGCCTGAAAAAATTGTCTTAAAATTTCCGCACATGGCTCCGCAAGGAGTCCATGTGCACACGTCACATTATGATTCCATTGCGCGGCATCAAATAAATCTATAGCTCCGCCCACTGCACCAGCACGCGGATCAGGCGTGGCAAAGATCAAACGTTTAATACGCGCATGCAACATAGCACCGGCACACATAGCACATGGTTCAAGTGTCACATATAACGTTGTATCAACTAAACGATAATTACTCATTTTGTTTGCTGCTTGACGCATCGCGATGATTTCGGCGTGTGCGGTAGGATCGTTGCTCGAGATCGGTTGATTGTAACCTTCGCCAATGATTTGCTGATCGCCATTGTTGACTAGCACAGCCCCGACTGGCACCTCATCATGCTTAGCGGCGGTTTCGGCTAATAGCAAGGCACGCTGCATGCAGTGCAGATCAAATTCGGTAAAATTATTCATCGTCGGTTACTGTATCTTCAGTTTTTAATAATTCGTCGTTTAATATTTCTTCTATTTTTTGTGCTTCGTCTGCAGTATCTATGCTTGGAAGATCATGCAGCCCAATGTCGGTTAAATCTAAACTGCGGATTTGCTGCTCCATATCTGGATCTGGCATGTGCTCCGGTACATGATACATATTTGGCACGTTGGATTGTTCATAATCATAGACATCAGGTAGATTAGTCAGTTCTGGTAATTCTGGCAGCTCAGGTAATGGTGGTAAATCCATTTCTGTCATTGGTGGCGTGTAAGGACTACCGCCCAAATGCATTAACAAACGATTAACGTCGGTCAATAATTGCTCCATGCCCAAGCGTACCGGTTGTGCACTACCCGGAAACATAGTGGTGCGTTCTAATTCACCAAGCAGATTCTGCGCAACTACGCGTGCATTGGATTCGCTGGTGCCGCTTAAACGTTCGATGCCTTCAAGATCTTTTAACATAGTGTCAGCACGTAACAACGGGGTACTAAAAGTACCTGTATTTTCTTGACCGATCATTTTTTCTATGGTTGGCGTTACTTCGATTTGGGTAAAGATCGACATGTTATCGCTAACTGTTTGTGGCACAAAGCGTTCAGCTACGCTTTGATGTGCGGCCACATCATGCTCTAATATGCTAATTAAACCGGCAAAGCCGCGTTCCATGGGGCGCAAGCTGTAAGATTCGGCAAAGGCATTAGCTAAGATACTGATATCTTCGTTGGCATGTACATTTGGCATTGTAATGGATTGATTCTTAAAAATTGCGGCAGCTTTGTTTAAACGTGCACCCAGGTCTTGCAATTCATTTACCGGTGGTGGCTCTACTTTTAAAAATACCCCCACGCGCAATTTTTTAACTGGTTTTGGATTCGCATGGAAAAATTCAGCACGCACGATGCGTGACTTAAAGAATATATGTGCTTCACCTTCGCGTTGATCTTTCAAATCTAATAGTTCTATACGTTGTCGTCGGTCAACCGATGCGCCTCTACTATCCATGTAATTCACTGTTAAGCTGCCGGAATTCATTTGAAAATCTTTCACGTTAGTAACATATGTTTCACCGGCGGCTTTGTTAATAACTCCCACGTTTCTTGTGGATCTTCCAACTTCATACAAATTTTGATGTTACAGTTTGCGCCAATTGATGCGGCTTCTTCCTTAGAAGCTTTTTGGAACGCAGGCAAATCCTGTCCAGCAAAAATTGCCGAGAATCCTAAAGAACGAGCCTGTGCTGCTACTACCGCAAAACCTTTCACAGCGTAATAACCATATTCGTCCATAATACATACGTATGGTGCTGGAGAATTCGTTGGTTTACGTAACACAACATCACGATAGTCACCTTCAATCGCATCACCTAAGCCCGCCGCCATCATGGCTTTTAACGATGCAATAATAATTTTACCCAGGTTCGATAATTCTTCCGGAGATTTTTCTAATGCTGGTAGCAACACTACTAGAATGCGACGATTTAAAACTACGTCTTTTAAATCTACTTCCGCTAAATTGGTACGCAAAATGTGTCCGTAGGTATCCGCTAACGAACCGAACACGCGCGTTAATTGCATCGTAATAAACCCGTGTTGTTCTAAAACTTCACCTGATTGATTGCCTTTTTTACCAGGATTATACCCTGGCAAGTTCAATACATAGTTTTTTAAAGGATCTAAAATTTGGCTAGGATAGCCTTCTAGCGGCACGAGAACGCCAGTGTCACCAATTGGAAACTTCTTATCCACTACAATGGTTTCAAGTTTATTGAGAATAAAATAATCACGAATTGAGTTGGCATCTAGAAGTATATGTCCAGCATCGCGCATCACGGTTAAGATCTTCATTAAACTTTCTACGAAGTTGATCGCGCGGCCTTTCCACATGTCGCCACTGGCGTCACCGCTACTTGCATCCATCAAGCTAATTACTAGCTGCGATAACATGCTAGACGAACCGTTAGCAAATGGGTTCATAGTATTAGATAAACGATTGGTTTGTGGTCCTACTACGTCACGCGCGCCAGTCATGAAGTTGATCGCTAATAGATCATCATCGCGACCCATCTTACGCACCATGGAAAATACTTTAGCAAATAAACTATTATCGCCTTTACCGTCAACGTAGATGAAACCGCTACCTTGCACCAGCGCATTGTATGCAAGCGAAACCAATGCTTCGGTTTTACCGCTACCGGTAGAGCCAAATATCAGCACATGTGTGCGCATGTCACTATTCGTAAACCATAACTCTTCACGATTTGTGCGATCATTTCCAAAAAAACATATTCCGCCAGCTTTGTTTGGCTTAAAACCGCCGGGAATTAAATCATTGTGATCAAGTTCAGCGGCAGATTGCGGAATTTTAAAAGGTAAGGTATATTTACGCGTCAATGCGAATGCGGCTAAGCCGGACCCAACAACCAGCATAATGTCCGCGTAATGCGGTGTGATCCATGCCATTGCAATTGCGGAGAAGAAGAAGGTAAGATTAACTACCGGATTGGCAATGAATTGCGCAAAGCGGATACCAATCGGTCTGGTATCGCGCGCAACCATTAACGCAGCATGTTCATGCTGTTCGTCTATACCACGAATGGTCAACCCACTCATATTTATTGCCTAATTATAATTTCATGCCATATTCTGTCATCCCCGCCTTGAGTGGGGATCTACTACAAAGTTACGTCGCTCGGCGCGCCTCGCGAATTGCATCGTAAAATTCATCAACCTCATCGATTGTTGCAAAGACTTTCTTTTCTAGACATTTACCATGTCTAGGATCGTCATATAAATATCCATTCAAATGATCATTTTCATGTTGCCAAACACGTGCTGGCCAGTCTTTAAGTTCGTCTTCTATAACTGTGCCTTCTTCATTTTGATATTTAATTTTGATTTTGGTACTGCGTTTAATGCATCCAGTAGATAACGGAATAGAAAAACATCCTTCCCATTCGCTTGTTTCTGATGGTGCGATGATGGCCAGGGTTGGCACAATTTCGTAACTTGGATTTATCGCCACAGTTAAATCATTTACGGTATCACCAGTTGGGCAATACACGAATATGCTTTTATCAATGCCCCATTGATTCGCGGCCATGCCTACCGCATTTTCCCATGGCGCGCCAGCAGTAAGTAGTTGCTCAGGTTGAATAGAATAAATCATGTCTGCGATAGTCTGCTTATCATCTTCGCTTAGCGGAAAAGAAACAGGTTTAGTTTTATTACGTAATATTGGATTGTCATATGCAGCGAGTTTTAATAAACGTGGTTTATAGGTACTAGTCATTAAGTAAATCACCGATGTGCTGTTGATTGCGTTGTTTAGCCAATTGTACTTGTTTATGGCGCTCGCTAAAGCGTGCCAATTGATCTGCAGTTAATGTGTCGTAACAATGTGGACAATGTACGCCAGGGCTATATAGTGGCGATTCGCGATCTTCTACTGATAATGGATTACGGCAACCATGACATTGATCATATTCGCCTGGTGCAAGTTCGTTATTCACCGCAACGCGATTATCGAATACAAAACATTCGCCTTCCCATAAGCTTTCTTCAGGAGGGACTTCTTCTAGATACTTTAATATGCCGCCTTTAAGATGGAAGACGTTTTTGAAGCCCTGCTGTAACAAATACGAGGTAGATTTTTCGCAGCGAATACCACCAGTGCAAAACATGGCAATTTTTTTATTTTTGGCATCTTGTAAATTGTTTTGCACAAACTGTGGAAATTCGCGGAAAGTATTGGTGTGCGGGTTGATAGCGTTTTTAAAGGTACCAATGCCAACTTCATAATCGTTGCGCGTATCAACCAATATCACGTCTGGATCGGAAATTATTTCATTCCATTGTTTTGGCTCTACGTATTGGCCGGCCTGTTTATTTGGATCAACACCCGGTACCCCAAGCGTAACGATTTCTTTTTTCAGTTTTACTCTGGTGCGATAAAAAGGTTGGGTTTCACAGTAGGATTCTTTATGATCGAGGTTGGCAAGACGTGGATCGTT
>DATIHV010000076.1:0-2334 GCA_035480295.1 Gammaproteobacteria bacterium | reverse complement strand
TTAGGCGTTCAGCGGTTTTACCGCCCATACCAGGCAATTTTACTAAACGACTGCTATCACGACTTTCAATGCACTGAATAAAACTTGCGACATTCATGCCAGATAAAATTGCCAATGCCATCTTTGGCCCAACTCCAGATACTTTTATTATTTTTTTGAACAAAATACGCTCTGCTTCATCGGCAAAACCATACAACAGCTGCGCATCTTCACGTACCACCATATGCGTAAAGATAAACACTTCTGCGCCTGTTGCGGGCAGTGCATAAATCGTGGTCATAGAAGCTTGTAATTCATAGCCTACGCCTTGCACATCTACTACTAGATATGGTGGTTTTTTTACACTTAGTATTCCGCGTAAATGTCCAATCATGTTACTTCAACTAATTTTCTGGTATTACCGTGGCACAGCGCTACGGCCAATGCATCAGCTGCATCCGTAGCAGGAACTTCATTCAGGTTAAGTATAGCTTTAATCATGTGTTGTATTTGCGATTTTTCGGCATTACCGTAACCAACCACCGCTTGCTTAACTTCCCTTGCACTATATTCAGATATTAACAAGTCATGGCTTGCTGCAGCAACTATGGCGGCACCACGTGCTTGGCCCAATTTCAACGCGCTGGCAGCATTTTTGTGTACAAAGACTTTTTCAATTGCTACATGGTTGGGTTTATATTGTTGAATGATGTAACATAGATCATCGTAGATTAGCCGCAAGCGCTGCGGCCATTCATGTTTGCCAACTTTGATGCAACCGCTGGCCACATACGTCACGGTGTTGCGGTGTTGTTGGATTATGCCGTAACCTAATGTTATTGAACCTGGATCTATCCCTAATATAAGCATGTGTTCCTTGTTACGTCAGATCCCGTACGCGTCCCAGCCAAGCAGCGTAGCTGCAAGGCGCTCGGCGGGAAAAAACTTAGTTTTTTCTTTTCCGCCTTGCCCCGTGCGCGCAAGGGATTGAGATTAGTTTCTGCTCAAAACTTCTTCCGCGAGGTCTGCATTAGTATATACTGATTGCACATCATCTAGATCTTCTAAGGCATCAATTAATTTTAAAACACGCTCTGAATCTTCGGCATCTAGCCTGACTTCTGTGCTTGCAACTTGCGCAATTTCTGCCATGCCCAATTTATATTTTGCTTTTTCCAGTGCATCTTTAATGCCGTTGAAATTTTCCGGGCTGCATTCGATCATGACGTTTTCTCCGTCTTCACTGTCTACATCATTGGCACCAGATTCTATGGCTAGTTCCATGATTTTTTCCAAATCTTTGCTACCTTCCACCATGATTTGCCCGACAGAACTGAATAAATAGGATACAGATCCGTTGGTGCCTAAGTTGCCGCCGTATTTAGTAAAGGCATGGCGCACTTCAGAAACAGTACGGTTGCGATTATTGCTGAGGCATTCAACCATAACTGCTACGCCACCCGGACCGTAACCTTCATAGTTAATTTCTTCCATGTTAGCTTCGCCTTCGCCACCTGCACCGCGTTTAATAGCGCGATCGATAACATCTTTGGTCATGTTAGCGGCCCACGCTTTATCTAATGCTTTGCGTAAACGTGGATTAGATCCAGCGTCTGCACCACCAATGCCTGCTGCTACGGTGATTTCACGAATTAATTTGGTAAATAATTTACCGCGTTTGCTGTCTTGTTTTTCTTTGCGAAACTTAATGTTCGCCCATTTACTATGCCCAGCCACTCTTAACTCCTAATTATTTGGACTCTATAGTTACGCTGTTATTGCGTATTTTATTAATTTTTTCTATACCGAGTTCTCGCAATACTGAACTTGGAACATCAGTCGGCGCGTTCGTTAACGGACAGCTCGCAGATTGTGTTTTTGGGAACGCAATCACATCGCGAATCGATGTTGCACCTGTCATCCACATCACCAAGCGATCTACGCCAAACGCTAAGCCACCATGTGGTGGACAACCAGATTTCAAGGCATCGAGTAAAAAGCCAAACTTTTCTTGCGCTTGTGCTGCATCAATACCCAATAAATCAAACACTGCTTGTTGCATGTCTTGGGTATGAATACGCACTGAACCACCTCCAAGCTCGGTACCATTCATTACCATGTCATACGCGCGTGCCGTCAAAGTGGCAGGATCATGTTGCTTAAATTCTGCCAAGGTCTCTACTTTAGGAGCAGTAAACGGATGATGCACAGAGCTCCAGCGATTTTGATCTGCATCCCACTCAAACATTGGAAAATCCGTGACCCATAATGGTCGCCATTCACCGGATAATAATTCTAAGTCCACGCCCAATTTTAAGCGTAACGCCGACATTGATTCATTAACAGTTTTTGCCT
>DATIHV010000075.1:0-3411 GCA_035480295.1 Gammaproteobacteria bacterium | reverse complement strand
AAACGACCGCGATGCGACATACAAATGATAATTTCTTCTACGCCATTGCTGTTGCCACACGCGATTATTTGATCTAATCCAACAATCATTGTGTCGCAACCTTCTAGGCTAAAGCGTTTGGCGCCAGGATATTTTGCGCCTAAATATTTTTCCAGACCATCAGAAGCAATTACTAACTCCATCAATTGGGTTTGCAATTCACGGTCAAAGCTTGGTTTGAGCAAGGTTTGTTCTACTATTTCCCGCACCCACGCACGTTCTGTCACATTGTCCATATGCATGTATTCCGTAGCTACGGTGCCACAATATATTTTTTGCAGATCTGCGATAATTTGTTGCAAAGTACGTTCAGGTGGTCCCGCCAAATCATCGGCAACGAAGGTTTTATTTAATACGCTCGCATCTAAGCCAAAACGACTTAACTCTAATTCAGGGCGTGGTGCTGGTGGTGGCAATAACGGATTGATGTTGCTTTGTAAATGCCCTAGTAAACGATACGCCAGAATCAATTTTTCTACTTGTTCGTCCAAAATATCTTGCGTTACGTTTTGCGAAGATTGTTTAATTGCGCGTGGTTTTGAGCTTAGATTTTTAAAAAACTCGCGTGCATCAGCATGCGACACATCCATGTATTGTTTATTATTACTTAGTAATTCTTGAAAATAATTGCGCCAGTCAGCAGATAAAGCTGTAGGATTTTTTAAAAAAGTTTCAAATTGATTATCCAAGTAGCTTTGATTGCCACTGTCTAACCACGATGAATTCCATTGCGCTTGCATTTCACTAGGCATCTAACTACCATTTCGCATATCCGTATCTTTATATTATATCGCAAATCCTGGGCCCATCCGGACGCCTTAGGACAGAAACCTGCAAAATTGCATCTCTTGCAGCTAAAAGTCCGTAATACCATAAACTGGTTAGTCTAATAACCAGGGGATTTGCACTGGTGGGGCCAATTCAATACGTGTAAATACCATTTGGGCTAAAAAACATCCAAAAGTGCATTATTTTGCAAATTCATTGTCTTATTTTATTAGATGATATATTGGAGTTACTAATGTCAACGCCACCTCCACCACAAAAACAGCCTTATACAGCGGCAGATTCGGTTCTATGCGTGCAGGTACATACATGGGGTACCAACAGGCAGCGTTCCGCATTGGGCGCCGCCTGGGATGATATTATGCAGGAGGAAAATTTAGGTCATGCTGCATTAACAATCACCATTAAAGATGACGATGAAGGCTTAAAGTTGCTGGTCAAGTATTGTCTAGACCCTAGAATTCCTTATACGAGAGATGTATATAAATTCATAGATGAAGATGGTAATGAGCAAGAACAAAAAGTCATACGGATTTTTTTTAGTCCTTATGAAAATAAACATAATGAGCTCTTCTTAATAGAACAAATTGAAACCGATCGCAGAAATGCAAGGTTTCGCAGAGATTTTTTATGGTCTGAGCGCGCAAAACAATTTTTTGGCCCGGAACTAAGATATTACAACAGATTAGGAAGATCACCTATTGAAAAAAATTTAGGACCTACAGTTATAACTCATCCCGTCAAACCTCAAGACAAATCTAATGTAGAACCATTTGAATACACATACCTAAAGAAACTTTCTGAGGTTGAATTAATTGCTAGGCAGTTGGATTTAACAAAACTACTATTTGAAAAATTACACAAACTATATAAGTCTAATGCTGGAGTAAAATTAGATAAAAAAATGCAGCACTATATAAATATAACATTAGGCGAATATCTCAGCGCTGACGATTATACTTATGAAAAGTGGCCGTATCTGAGCTGGAGCGAAATCACTCGATTATATAGCCTATGTACTACTGCAAAAAGTGATCTAGAAGATAAATATCGTCAACTTAACATGATGCTTGAGGCAACCGAGAGAAGCAATTTTACCGAGAAATTGGCTCGGAACACATACCTAACAGTCGGCACACCAGAATCGACGGTTAATATAGCCATTGGAGAATATGGCTTCAACAAAAGGAACGTGGAAAATATGTTGCGCGCTACGCATAAGATCGCTGCTAAAGGGTACTTCTCAAATACTGAAAACTGCTGTGCCCACATAGGCACAGTTTTGGCAGCTGGGGTTGATCAGGAACATTTGAAAGCAGCCGCGAATAATCGCATCTTTGGTGCATTCGGTCATCCGCAACACGTAGCAAACGCTGCAAGCCAAATTCAAGGGGCATTGCTGCGTAAAGAAAAGACAAATGTTTGGCATACAATAGCTGATATTAAACCTATGGAGCGGATCAATGGTGCGTTATGGCGAACTATTTTTGACGGTACATCGATTTTGCTTTCCATAGGCGCTGCCATAACGCTAATCGCAACCATGCCAGCTGGATATGTTATTGGGTTGTTAACACTACCTTTCAGAATGCTTGCGCAATCGCTAGCCAACGCGCAAGTTGAAAAAGAAGCCGCTGCGGCACGCGCAAACGCACGTAACAATGCTCCGATACGTAGCGAGACAAGAGCGCAAAAGCGTGCACAAGAACATAATACGCTTGAACGCAACGTAGGAAAAGAATTGCAAGACAAGAATGTAGTTGAGATAGATATCAATGATCCGCAAAAAGCAATATTCCGTTACGCAGAAATTTTAGCTGAAGACAACACAAAAATACCAGTGTTTAGCAAAACAACCGATCAAAAGGTAAAACAATTTTTGCGTGATCATCCAATGAAGCATCTTTCCGATAAGGAAATAGATAAATTGAAAGAAATGCTAGAATTCAACGCCACAGGTGTCAACTCCTTAGGCGATTTGCTTACTATATTACACAGTTTGGCTTACGAGCGCCTCAAAAATATCACTAATGAAAAGAAGAAAGATATGTTGCAGGCATATAAACAGGCTAACAACAAGACAACTTCGTTATCGAATCAAAACGCTCAGAACGCACAGAAAAGTCATGTTCAGCAAACGTCATCGCAAGAAAATAATCCGCCAAAAAATGATCTGGACATTGTTTAATACGAGTCTTACGTAGGCTCGGTTATTAGTTTGAAAACTGCTAAGTTTTTACCTATCAAATTATTAGCAATTTACCGTCTATAATTATTGGACAAATTGCATTTTTGTAATGGTTATATAAATGTCTAGTAAAAATACCGGTAGTGGTAACCAGGACGATCCGACCCTTGGCGGAGTTGTAATTACAGCCAAGGAAGCCAAAAAGCGTCGAAAAAAGGATCGCTATTGGCTATGTAATCCAGATAGCATTGAAAACATCCTGCGGTGGCTAGCGTTGCCAAGCAACGACAAAAATTTTTTTGAGGACCCGCCCGAAACAACCGGAAGCATTAGAAGCAGAAAAGAATATTTTATATCTGTTATGATCGATGATATTGTCGTCACACAACAAAATCTAA